>JAJCXL010000001.1 GCA_029263435.1 Acidobacteriota bacterium
ATAGCGTGGGCTTCGAGCCCGCGCGCGTAGAGGCGCTTGACGACGGAGTGGAGCTCTTCGTCCTTCGAGGATCCCGCGGGCAGACCACCCGGCTCACCCGCCGGGGCCAACGCGTAGACCTCGACCAACCTCTCGGCCAGCGCCTTGTAGACGGATGTCGTGGTCGCGCCGTCGCGGTGCGTAGGCAGATCCTGGCCGACCCCGTGCCTAGGCAGATCCTGGCCGTCCCCGTGCGTAAGCAGATCCTGGCCGTCCCCGTGCGTAAGCAGATCCTGGCCGACCCCGTGCGTAAGCAGATCCTGGCCGACCCCGTGCGTAAGCAGATCCTCACCAACGACTGGGATGAGTCGACCTTCGTCGACGAGTCGCAGCACCTCTTCCCAGAATCGTTCCGGATGACGGATCGGATCACCTCCTCTAACACGCCAGTTTATTGCGGTTACGGCTCTTTACGGAACGTATTTTGGATCGGCTGTCCATGGCGGGACAATCCTAGCTCCGGCATAGCTTCGGCACCGGCTGGGGATGAGCTCCGGCTGGAAGCGGGAAGGGGCTCAGTTTCGCAGGTTTCGGTACAGCACCCGAATCATTTTGTATGCTTGGACGAAGTCCGCCGATTCGAACGAGACCGAAAGGTGGCTTTCGCGCTCGACGCTCGGCAGGATCGCAGCGATGTCCGCGAGATCGGGGTTCTTGTACGTGATCGTGACTCTCGAAGGCACCGTCGGCACCGTCGTCTGGAAGCTCGCTAGCCGCTCGATCGCTCGTTGGGCGCCTCGTCGAATCTCCTCTCGGGCATCCGCGGGATGCGCCAGCTCGGCGGTCTGCCGGCGTATGTGGCGTTTGACCGCGACGGTCTCGATGTCGCCGGACACCAGGGTCCGAATCTCCTTCGCAAAGGCTTCGTCGCCGGTGGCGAAGGCAACCGGAACACCGTGGGCACCGGCGACCCGGGCGTTCATTCCGCCTTCGCTGAGGGAGCGTCCGTTGACGCTGATATCCGCGATGGTGCCCCCGGAGCCGGTGTGGGCCATGAGCCCTGGCTGGCCTTCCATGGCGTGATACCCGATGAAAAACACCGCGTCGAAGGTGTTGTCGATACCTTCCATCATGCCGAGTGCTTTCGAATTGTTGCTCACCAGGCGAACGCCGGTGGGAAGCTCTTCGATCTTGAGATTGCGCATGCTGCCGTGCGAGTCGTTGACGAGAAACTCCGTGGCGCCGCCCGCGCGCGCGCCTTCGATGGCCGCGACGACATCGCCGACCATGAGCTTACGCCCCCGATCGTACTCGGCACCATTGGCCGAAGTCATTTCCGAGTGGGCGATTCCCGAGATCCCCTCCATGTCCACGGAGAGGTATACGCGTATTGGCTCTTGCGTCGAGCCGGTAACCGCAACGGTCAAAGCGATGGCGAGCGTCATCCATTTCATGGCGCTCAATTGTAGCAGGGCCCATCGCTGAGCGAAGCGTCACTCCGACCGGAGGCCGGCGACAGGGTCCAAGCGTCCCGCCCGCCGCGCCGGTAGGTAGCACGCGACGAGCGAGACCAACGTCAGCAACCCCGCCGAGCCCGCATAAGTTCGCCAATCCGTGGGATCGATCCCGTATAACAGCGTCGCGAGCGCGCCCGCAGAAACGTAGGCCAGAGCCAAACCGAAAGCGACGCCCCAGCCGGTCACTCGGAGTCCTTCGGTCAATACCTGAATCGCGAGGTCACGCGGCCTCGCACCGAGTGCTTGACGGATGGCCATCTCCCGGGTCCTGCCTCGAACGGTATAGCTGACCACGCCGTACAGGCCGATCGCGGCGAGAAGCAGTGCCGCTGCCGCGAACAGCGTCATGACGAGCGAGTTGAACCGCTGCTGCCAGATGTTCTCGGAAAGGATCTGGTCCATGGTCCGTACGTCCGCGACTGCCACCTGGTCGTCGGTGTCGGAGACGACACGTCGGATCGACGCCACCACTCGATCCGGAGGCAAGCTCGTCCGGACCGCGAGAGACGTCATCAAGTAGCCGGGTGCCGGGTTGTTTTGATAGGAGAAGTAGAGCTCGGGGCGGACGGGATCGGTGAGGTCGGATTGACGCACGTCGCCGACGACCCCGATTACGGTCCATGGCGGGCTTTGTGGATCTCCGCCCGCTCTAATGGTTCTTCCGACCGGGTCTTCGGAAGGCCAATAGGTCTCGGCGAGATGCTCGTTCACGACGACGTGTCGGGTATCGGGGCTCTCGTCGAGGCTCTCGAAGACGCGTCCGCGACGGAGTGGAATCTGAAGGGTCTCGAAATAGGTGGGAGTGACCACTCTGAGGCTCGCGCGAGGCTCCTCTCCCGCCGAAGGCTCGGGTAAGTCCGTGCGCGCAAAAGTGACTCCCCAAATGTCGCCTCCGATGGGAAGGTGGTTGACGAAGCCCGCGCGCTCGACGCCCGGCAGAGCGACGACTTCCGACGCGATCTGCTCGAGCAGCGCTTTTTGTCCGACGATCTGATCCTTCAACGCCGACGGCAGGACGAGAGTCATCGTCAACACTCCGGATCGGAGGAAGCCCGGCTCGAGGCGTGCGAGAGTGAGGTAAGTGCCACCGAGGAGTCCGGCGCCGGCGAGCAGCATCGCTGACATCGCGATCTGCGCGGATAGCAGCGGTCGGCGGTGGCGCGGGGATACGCTCTCGCGGATGTTTCTCCTCGCATGGAGGCGCCGAGCTCTCAATGCCGGCCACAGCCCGATGCCGAGGCCCGCCAGCATGCAGATGGCCACGGTGACGGCGACCGCGGCGGGCGTGATGCTCAGCGACGAGAGCCGTGGGAGGTCCTTCGGACCAAAGCGGCGGATGAGCGTGACACCGAGGTGACCGCCGCCGAGGCCGGCGGCGCCGGCAGCCAGACACAGCAAGAATCCCTCGAGCAGAGCCGGTGCCATGAGTCTCCAGGGGCTTGCCCCGAGCGCGGCAGAGATCGCCGTGTCTCGCAAGTTCGCCAGAGCGCGGACCGATGCGAGTCCGGATGCGTTGACGGCTGCGATCAGGAGCACGCTCACCACGGCCGCCAGCAACACCCACAGGCCTCTGCGCACGTCTCCCACCACCGGCTCTCGCAGAGACTCGACCTGGATGGCGGTGCCAGCGTTTTGTTCGGAGAACCGCTCGACCAGGCGCGCGCTGATGACGTCGGTCTCGTTTTTCACCGCCGGCAGCGCGACCCCGGGGCGCATCCGCGCGAACACCCGAAGGTAGCGGCTATGTTGGCTCGCGTCGGCTTCGGTGAGGATCAGGGGAGCCCACATCTCTGCCTCCGTCGCCCAAAACGGCGGAAAGGCGAAGCTTTGAGGCATGACGGCAATGACGGTGTAGGGCTCGTCCCCGAGCGTGACCCGTTGGCCGAGGATCTCAGGGTCACCTCCGAACTCGCGTTTCCAGAGTCCTTCCCCCAAGACGACGACGCGTGAGTCTCCCGCGGCTCCCAGGTTGGATGTGAAGGTCGAGCCCATCAGAGGAGCGACACCTAGCAGCTCGAAGAGGCTCGGGGAGGCTTTGAGCCCGGCCAGTTGTCGCGGGCGATCCTGGCCCGTCAAGACCGGCTGCCACGGGTGAGCGGCGGTCATCAGCTCGAGTGAGGTTGCGGCCTCGCTCCACGCGAGGAAGTTGGCGGGCGATGTTGGGGCGCGCTCGTTCCCGTGAGATATCTCGTGAAGAAAAAGAGCGACGAGTCGCTCCGGGCTCTGATAGTCGAGCGGGCGAAGTAGCACCGAGTCGACGAGCGCGAAGACGGTGCACGTCGCGGCGATACCCAAAGCCAGAATCAGTACACTCGCAACACAGGCCCCGGGATCTCGCCGGAGCCGCCGCAGGGCGAGCTTGGCGTCGCAGCTGAGCGCTTCATGGAGGCCCTCTCGCCGGAGCGGACGGGGCCTAAGGCGACGGGCGCGTCTTAGCCGAAGGCTCGTCATGACGATGTCTACCGCGCCCCGCGCGAAAATCCAGGGCCTAGGGCCGCGCCGTGTGAGGATGGCCTCGAAAGCGACGACCATGTCTTGACCATAAGTTTGTCGGAACTCCTCGGGGAGGAAATGAAGCAAGCCGCGATACACCCGGAGCATGAAGCCACTCATCGAGCCCGCCCTTTGAGGAGCTTCTTGGCACGGGCCTCTTCGACGAATCTTTCGAGCCGCCTCGCATATGCCGATGATGCTCGCCGTCCGAGCGGAGTGATGCCGTAATAGCGCGGGTTACCGCCGTTGACGCCGCCGGGTTTGGGTGGTTTCTTCTCGACGATGAGGCCGGCCTCGCTCAGCTGCTTCAAAGCACCGTAGAGCATTCCCGGCCACAAGTGGGTCTCGCCATCGGTGCGCTCGAGGACGGACTCCATGATCTCGAGACCGTGTCGATCCCCATCGGCTAGACTCAGAAGAATCTGGAACCATTGGGATTTGAGCTTGACCTCGCTGCTCGTTCCGCCCATCGTCGCGCGCCTCCGGTTCGTCTGTATCAGTATGTACTCATGAGTATAGACTGATAAGTATATACCTCTGGGTATATACCGAGGGTAGATAATCTCTTAGACGATCGGTGACGCTATCGGGTTCCTATCGCGTAGAGATGTTTTTCGCCGCGGAGGAACAATCGACCCGACGCGATGGCAGGGGAGGCGATGACGCGCTCTTCGATCGAGCTTGCGCCGAGTACGGCGTGCTTGGGGCCTGCTTGAATGATGAAGAAATCTCCATCTTCTCCGGAGAGCAAGATCTTGTCGTCCCACGCGACGGGGGAGGCCCGTACGAAGGTCGCGACCGGAATGCGACCACCCTCGTAGACGACCGTGCCGGTCTCCGGCTCGATGCAGGTGAGAATGCCTTTGTCGGAGACCAAGTAGAGGTAGCCGCGGTAGAGAATCGGTGACGGCGTGTACCCGGTTCCTTTTCGATACTCCCATACCGCGGGAACCGCGTCGGAAGACGACCCCGTCGGGATTCGGATCGCCTTCGTCACCTTGTCGGGATAGCCCGACACGGCGAAGATCATGGTGTCGCTCGCGACAGCGGTGGGTACACCGTTTCCCAGAAAACCGGGACTGCGCCACAGCTGTTTGCCGGTGGTCGCGTCGTAGCCGATGACGTTCTCGTAGCTGGTCGTTACGATCTGGCTGCCCCCGTCTCCCTCGACGAGGATGGGACTGCTGTAGTTGACCCGCTCGTTCCTCGGCGTCCGCCACCGTGTCGTTCCGGTGCGTTTGTCGAGAGCGATGAGGAACGACCCGTCTCCCTCGTTTTGATCGATTTGAAGGATGAGGAGCTCCCCGTGAAGGAGCGGCGACGTCCCGTGACCGTGACCCCACGTCGCGATGTCACCGAAATCGACGTCCCACTTCGGATTTCCTTCGAAGTCGAACGCATAGAGTCCCTGAGAGCCGAAGTAGAAAAAGACGAGATCTCCGTCGGTCACTGCGGTCGGCGTCGCGTAGGTGTTGACCCGATGGCGGTTGTCGAAGACGCGCCCGTCATGGACCGTGTGCGACCAGAGCGTTCGCCCGGTGAGCGCATCGAGCCCCAGCACTTGGAGTGTGTGCGCTCGGTCGGCACTTTGGGTGGCCGGGTGCCGGTAGACTTCGCCCGCGCGGATGTGAACCGGTGCTTCGGCTCCCGGGATGACATCGCCTTCGATGTCAGTCGTGAGAAAGATCCGCTCGCCCCACACGACGGGCGAAGAGTGGCCTCTGCCCGGCAGGGCAACCTTCCAGAGTACGTTGTCGTGATCCTCTTCGGAGCCCCATTCGAGGGGAAGATCGGTGGCTGTCGATACCCCGTCTCGGGTCGGTCCGCGCCACCCCGGCCAGTGCGTGTCGGTCCTGGGCGGCTCCAGAGCCCCCCCGACCAACCACGCGGATGAGACGAGTAAGACAACGGTCCGACGTATCACGCTGAGCCTCCTGCTCGGCCCTGGGCACGACGCGTCGAGGCGGTCCTGCTGTTCCAAGGGGCGTAGAGAGAGGATACTACCGAATCAGGAGGTGCGAATGAAACGAAGCGCGTGGGCTCTCTTATTGTGGACGGGCTGTGCGGTCGAGCCGCAGATTTCATCGGGTACCTTCGATCTCAGTCAGGCACGCCTGGTCGATCTCTCTCATAGCTATGATGCGGAAACGATCTACTGGCCAACGTCGCCAACGAGCTTCGAGCTCTCGGAGCTCGCGCACGGAATGAGCGATGGAGGCTACTTCTACTCGGCCTACTCCTTTTGCACGCCCGAGCACGGCGGCACCCATCTGGACGCCCCGGTTCATTTCGCCGAGGACGGCCTGACCGCGGCCGAAGTTCCGCTTGGTCAGCTCATCGCCCCCGGCATCGTCATCGATATGTCGGAAGCGGCCGCTGCGGATCCGGACGCCCAGCTAGACGTCGAGACGATCCACCGGTGGGAGCAACGAAACGGCGCGGTCCCTCGTGGCTCCATCGTGTTGTTGCGCACCGGATGGGCCGATCGATGGCCCGACGCGTTGAGCTACCTCGGGTATGACACGCCGTTCGACGCGTCCGAGCTTCATTTCCCGGGCTACGGCGCGGAGGCCGCGCGTTACCTCGTCGAGGAGCGAGAAGTCTTCATGCTGGGCGTCGACAGTGCCAGCATCGACCCTGGTGCGTCCACGGATTTCATCGTTCATCAGATCGCGGCCGCGT
>JAJCXL010000002.1 GCA_029263435.1 Acidobacteriota bacterium
CGTGAAGGCTGATGGCGAGGCCCACCGCGGGTGCCGCCTCGACGAAGCGCTCGATCTCGTCGACGAGACCGGCGGTCGACACGGTGATCCGGCGGGGCGAGACGGAAAGGGCGTCGTCGTCGGTGAGGATGTCGAGCGATCGGAGCACGTTGTCGGTGTTCAATAGCGGCTCGCCCATGCCCATGAACACGATGTTGCTGCGGGCAGGCGCTTCAGGGAGTGAAGCGCGGGCGGCCATGAACTGCGCGAGGATCTCGCCGGGCTCGAGGTTCTTCTCGAAGCGGACGGTGCCGGAGAAGCAGAACGTGCACTTGAGCGGGCAGCCGACCTGGGTTGAAAGACAAAACGTATGGCGCTCGCCGTCGGGGATGTAGACGGTCTCGACTTGTCGTCCGTCGCGCAGCGCGATGAGAAACTTGATGGTGCCGTCGCGCGATTCTTGCCGACTCGCGATCGATGCGCGCTCGATGGTGAACGCTTCGGTCAACTCGGCCCGCAACGATTTCGACAAGTCGGTCATCTCGTCGAAGCTCTCGGCGCCTCGCGCGTAGAGCCATCGATAGATCTGTCGGCCGCGATAAGCTGGAAGACCTCGCACGGTGACGGCGGCCTCGAGCTCGTTCAAAGTGAGTCCGAACAGATTCATCGCCCGGATGTTACCAAAATCGCCGTTTTTGCCCGGCCACCGGGGCTGTGATAATCTTCGTCTTCTTCCGATATGTTCCGCAAAAAGACTCTAAACAACGGACTTACGATTCTCACCGATGAGATGGCGCACGTGCGCACGGTGGCGGTCGGGGTGTGGCTCAAACGAGGCAGTCGGCACGAAACGCCCGAAGAATCGGGGCTCGCGCATTTCATCGAGCATATGGTGTTCAAAGGCACCGAGCGGCGCACGCAGGCCCGTATCGCGCAAGAAATGGACGAGATCGGCGGTCAGACCGACGCGTTCACGTCCCAAGAATATGCCGGGTTCCACGCCAAAGTGCTCGACGAGCAGCTGCCGCGAGCAGTGGATTTGTTGTCGGATATCGTGCTCGCTCCCTTGTTCGATGCGGAGGAGCTCGAGCGCGAGCGCATGGTCATCCTGGAAGAGATGAAGAGCGTCGAGGATGCGCCCGAAGATCTCGTGCACGAGCTTTTCGCGGAGCGTTTCTGGCCGAACCATCCGCTGGGACGCCCGATTCTGGGGACCCAGGAAACGGTCGAAGGTTTCAAGCGCTCGGATCTCGTCACCTTCTTTCGTAAGACCTACACGCCGAGCAACATCGTCGTCGCGGCGGCCGGTGCGATGGAGCACGAGGCGCTCACGGATTTGGTGGAGTCTCACTTCGAGTCACTGAACGCGCCGCCGGACGGCATGGTCGAAACGCCTCCGGAAGTCGCGGCGCATATTCTTTTTCAGCACAAGGATCTGGAGCAATCGCACCTGGTGGTGGGTACCGTGGCCCCGCGCTCGGCGTCTTCGCATCGATTCGCGGCCTACGTACTCAACGCGATCTTGGGTGGGAACATGAGCTCGCGCCTGTTCCAAGTGATCCGAGAAGAACGCGGATTGGCCTATAGCGTGTACTCCGGCGTGTCGAGCTTCAGCGATTGCGGGCAGTTCGGCATCTATGCGGGGACGGACCCGAAGAATGTTTCGGAAGTGCTGGACCTCACGTTGAAAGAGCTCGGACGCATCAAGTCGGAGCCGGTCTCGCCCGAAGAGCTGCAACGCGCGAAAGATCACCTGCGCATCAGTATGTTGATGGGGCTGGAGTCCACCGGCTCACGGATGTCACGCGCGGCGCGTCAAGAAATGGTGTTCGGTCGACACTTGAGCGTCGACGAAGCGCTCAAAGGCATTGGCGCCGTCACCCGGGAAGACGTGCAACGGCTGGCCGCGGATATCTTCGGTGACCGTGAGCTCTCGATGACGCTGCTGGGAAAGAACCACATCGATCCCCGGCCGGAGTCTCTGGTTGCCTGAGTTTCATATCTCCGTACTCGGCAGCGGTAGCTCGGGAAACGTCACTTTCATCTCTGACGGCTCGGTGCGAATCCTGCTCGACGCCGGGCTCGCCTGCCGCGAGATCGAGCGACGGCTGCGCACCTTGGGCGTCGCCCCTCACCAGATCGACGGCGTGCTTCTTTCGCACGAGCACAGCGATCACTCCAAAGGGGCGTGGCGCTTCTGCGCGAAACATGCCGTGCGCTTGTACGCGACCCAGGGGACGTACGAAAAGACTCACAAGCTGCCCGACCGCGAAGTGGAATGGGTGCGAGTCCGTTCCTCCTCGAGCGTGAAGATTGGCCGCCTCACGGTGGATTTGTTTCCGACACCGCACGACGCCGCAGACCCGGTGGGGTTTCGGGTAAAGCGCGGAAAGCTCGCGTTCGGTCACGTAACAGATATCGGCCACATCTCGGACGCGGTGGTCGACGGTTTGCGCGGCTGCTCGAGCATCCTCATCGAGGCGAACCACGACGTCGAGATGTTAAGAAACAGCGAATATCCAGCCTCACTCCGGGCACGCGTTGGTAGCCGTTTCGGACATCTGTCGAATGAAGCGCTGGCGCGTTACCTGGAGTATCGATTGCCCGAAGCCGTACGGCATCTGTTCATCGCGCACTTGTCCAAGCAGAACAATCACGAGCGGCTGGCGTTGGACTGCTGTATCGGAGCGCTCGCGCGTCGCGGCGGGCGCGCACCGAAGATCCATCTGACCTATTCCGACCGACCTACGCCTCTGCTGCGTCTGACCGAGCCCAAGTTCGTCTTCGACGACCACAACCAGGGCGTTCTCGTTTTTTCGTGATGCTGACAGACCGCTACGTCCATCCGGAGATGGGACGCATCTGGAGTGAAGAGGCGAAGTTCGACTCGTGGATGGAGGTCGAGACGTCGGCTGCGGAAGTGATGGCCGAAGCGGGCATCGTCCCTGTCGAGGCCGCGAGAGAGATTCGAGCCAAAGGCGGCTATTCGATCGAGCGTATCGACGCGATCGAAAAAGACGTGAAGCACGATGTCATCGCCTTCACCCAGGCCATGGCGGAGAACGTCGGCGAAGCCGGTCGGTTCATTCATTTCGGGCTCACGAGCTACGACGTCGTCGATACCGCGCTCGGGATGCGGTTGAAAGACGCGACGGATCTGATGATCGATAACGTCGACGCCTTTCTGGCCGTGCTCAAAGAACGAGCTTTCGAGCACAAGCGCACCATCATGGTGGGTCGAACGCACGGCGTGCACGCAGAGCCGATGACGTTCGGCATGAAGCTCGCGCTGTGGTTCGCTGAGATGGAGCGCAATCGAAGGCGTCTCGTCGCGGCCCGTGAAGCGATAGCCGTGGGCAAGCTCAGCGGTGCCGTGGGCACGTTCGGACATCTGCCGCCGGAGATCGAAGAGAAGCTTTGCGCGAAGCTCGGGCTCACCGCGGCCGCGATTTCCACTCAGGTGCTTCAGCGCGATCGACATGCCGAAGCGCTGTCAGCGCTCGCGATCCTCGCGGGAACACTCGACAAGATCGCGGTCGAGATCCGGAGCTTGCAGAGAACCGAGATCCACGAGGTCGAAGAGTTCTTCTCCGACAAGCAAAAAGGCTCCTCCGCGATGCCGCACAAACGCAACCCGGTGGCGAGCGAGCAAGTCTCGGGGCTGGCACGAGTGATTCGAGGCAACCTCCAAGCCGCGCTCGAGAACATCCCGCTATGGAACGAGCGCGACATCTCGCACTCCTCCGCCGAGCGCATGATCCTCCCGTCGAGCTACATCCTTACCGACCACATTCTGAGGCGTACCACTCGGGTCATCCGAGATCTCGTCGTCTACCCGGACAAG
>JAJCXL010000003.1 GCA_029263435.1 Acidobacteriota bacterium
GCGCCCGTTTGCGTCCTCCATCTCGACGTCCTGCGTCGACCAGCCAACGACCTCCCGGTAGAAGTCACGAATTGCCGGAGCATCAGGGACCGTCAGATCGAGCCAGGCGATACGTCCCATCCCCACCTCAGCGTCGCGCGACTCGGCACCGTCAGTTGGTGCGGCCGCCTCTGCAGAATCGATTGGGACGACCCCGAACGCTGCCCCATTCGGATCGAACAACACCGCCCACTGGCTCTTCCCATCGTCGTCCTTGGCGTGCATGAGCTGACTCCCGCCCAGATCCAGAGCACGCCCAACACTGGTTGCGACATCGGCGACCTGAATGTGCGGCATCCATTGGAGCGGGAGGTGAGCATATTCCGCGCTGCGCGCGCCCAGGCCGATGACCGGCATGCCCAGGTTGTTCATCAAATCCTCACGCCAAAGAGGGCTCTCGCCCGTGCTGAGTACACGTGAGTAGAAGCGCATTTCCCGCTCGTGTTCGGGAACGGCTATGTCGGCGCTGAGAATGCCGCCGACGCCTGGGACAAAGGGGTCATTCATGGTTCGTGTCCTGGTTGACATCACGTTGGGTGAGGGTTTTCATTGGGCGGATATCGTACTTCATGGGCATCGCGGCGGCCACGATTCTCGAGACAGGAGCCAGCGACCTTCTCGAAGAATCGTGCCGAGGTGAGGCGACGGTGACGTTAGTTGGGCGGTGCCTCGGTAGCCACGGCCTGATTGACGAGACTGTCAAGCCTGGGGCGATCGAAGTACTCACCGCGGAGTACTACTCCGGTGATCTTGCGGACGTTGTTGATGTCCTCCAGGGGATTGTCTTCGAGGAGAACCAAGTCCGCGATCGAGCCGGCCGTCACTGTCCCGAGCGAGTCGGATAAGCCGAACACGCGTGCTGGGGCCGATGTGGCGGATTGAAGGGCCTCGAGGGGCGACAACCCCGCCGACACCAATGCCGCCAGCTCATCGTGCAGGCTGCGCCCCGCAACGATGAACTCATTCCCGAGATCCGTGCCGGCCAGGATGGGGACTCCCGCGGCGTGCAATGCCCGGACATGGCCCAGCGATTGCTCGTGGATTGTCGCGAAGACCGATGCCATCGCCTCGCCGGCGCCTGAACCCGCCATCAGATTCCACCGGTCCCAGGCTTCCGCCAGCACCAGCCGCCTCGCCGTTGGGTCGGTGAGAATTGGCTGAGGGTCTGCGTGTCGCACCATGTACGTAAGCGTTGGAACGACGGCGACTCCGGTCTCAGCGTACGCGGCCACGACAGCGGCGCACGCGACCGAGTCGAGGCTATCGCTCGCTCGACGTATGAGGTCCAGCCATCCCATGAGTCCGTCGTCGGGGTCCATTTGCGGCATGCGCTCGTTGTAGAGCACATAGTCTGATCGAATCGCATCGATGTCGGACGAACAACCCAGCGCGATACCAGTGAGGTGCTCGACGGTGCGCTGTCCAGCCCTGGCGGCCTCCGTGGGTGATACTGCGAAGGGCATGTGTCCGTCGACCGCGATACCGCGTCGTCGCGCTTGGTCGAGAATCGCGTGGTAGGACTCAAGGGTCAGGCTGTCGTACACCTTGATGAAGTCGGCACCGCCGTCCGCGAGTGAGTCGACGGCGGCTCTTGCTTCGGACGCCGTGCGCACGACTACCGACCCGCGATGAACAGGCGGATAGCCATCAACGAGAGGTCCGTTCGCAAGGTAGCGCGGCCCGACGAACTCACCGGACGCCAAGCCATGCTTGATCGAGCGTACTTCCTCCAGCGCATCGCCGTCCGCGTGCATGTTGCGGACACTGGTGATCCCATGCGCGACCAGGAGCGGGAAGTCCCATGCGCGCTTGGAGGCTGCTGAGTGCACATGAGCGTCCCAAAGTCCCGGAACAGCGAACTGTCCGGCTCCATCGACCACCCGGGCTCCTGCCGGGATCGAGGTCCGCGGAGAGGGCAGCACGGCGGTGAGTCGTCCAGACTCGACAAACAGCGTCTGATCTTGGTGCAACGAACCGTCAAGGACATCCACGACCGTCACGTGTCGGATGACCAGGTCCGCGGACTGCGGCGAGGCACCGGTGCAGGCCGTTGTGAGGACCACAAAGAGAGTCCAACGAAGATTGCGAATCACGGCGTTCCCCTTCCGTTATTGAGGTCAATACTCCAATCGCGGCGAGTGTTGACTTGAGTTCGTCCCACAGTGAATTGAGCGGCGGCACGGCGATGTCGCCGCCGAATGCGCGGCCGTTCCGAGGTACCTCATTCTTGGCCGAAGACTCTGTGCCGTCCACTCCAATTCGGTGTTATAGGGCGTCGCCTGTTTGCAACTCAACAACTAACCACCGCCAACTATGTCGGTTTGAGCTTCTTCGCGTGAAGCGGGTCATGCCAGTCCGATTTGCAATTGCCGCACTGTTTGGCACGGGTCGTTCGCAAAGGTTTCCCGCAGTATGGAGATGGCGCGGTGGGGTCGTGGTCGCCGCGACCATGGGGATGAGAGCCCCAGATCTTGGCCCATAGCAAAGAGCACCCGGTGAGTCGACGTAATTCCCGCAACGCCTCAAAATTGTTACCCGCCGCGTCGAGATCGCGAAGGCGCGTCGCGTTTGGCACACTCAAGTCGACGAACTCGGGAATGTGATTCTTGCACTTCGGACAAAGCTCGCCGCGTTGTGGAAATGTACCTCGGAGCTGCTCGGTTTCCTCGCGTGTGTACGGGTGCGACGACTTCGATTCGGACATGGCTGCCACCCTCACGAAAGAGCTTCGGCCGCCGCGTTCGAGTCGACGATGCTCGCACGCTGGGAACCGTCAATTCCTATGTGTTGGGTGGTCACAGCACAAGCCCTCTAACGGTCGTGCGCTTTAGCGGCGGGCCGCGCTGCGGACCGTCCGCTGCAAGCGCTTGTTAGGCGGAGGCCAAGGGATCGTACCCAGAGCGCTCGGCGGCTTCTGAAGATTGTCGAACTCGCTCGCGCGCGCGGAACCGAGCATTACCATTCCGTGCCCGAAGACGAGCTGTGCGTGGACGATTGTGCCGTCTTCACCGGGCACGACAAGGTGCTTCTCGAATCCGAACGCCTCGCAGAGCCACGCGATGGCTGCCGCTGCATCGTTGTATCGCATGGTCGGAATCACCATTGCCGCTGTGGTCTTCGCATTGTCGGCCAATGGCTCTCTCCTGTGTGGTGCGTCGGTCCAATGTTGCTGCCTAACGGTTCTGGCGCGCAGCAGCGAGGACCGACCGACGAAGGCGGGAGGGCCTCGTCTGTCTGTAGCGCCTTGTTGGAACGCCCCGAGCTTACGCCATCAGATGCCGCAATGCAGGACGAACAGAGCACCGTCTGAACGCGCAGCTCGGGCACACAAGGAACCGACTGCAAGTAGGGCTTCGACAGCCTCATCGCGGTTAAGACGGAGAACCTCGTACCGCCCAGGGCCGGGTTCACCGTCTAACGAGCTCCACGACCCTGTGAGACGCAGTTCAGTGGGGCCGAGCTGAAAGAGATCTGCCCAGCACTGGAGCACGAGTGCGGCCTTTGCAGCCCCTTCGGTTCTGAGCACGGTGGGACCATAGAAGTTCAGGCCCAACACGGGCTCGTCGCCGGCCGGGTTCAGGGTCGGCACCCAGCGAAGCGTGTCACTTATGTACCGAAGCAGGTCGTCATGGATGCGAGTGGACGCTACGCGACCGGCGAAGCGCATGTATTCCACGGGACTGTGCTCGGCACTATCGAGGATGAAGAAGTCGTGGTCCAAAGCCATTCATTGTGACCTAAATGTCGGAGTCAGTCGAACGAGTGCTCATTCAGGAGCAGGCTGCGCAGCAGGCCGTCTGCTGCAATGAGTAGTGAGACGGGCGGCGTGTCTACCGGCTAGCTGCTTGAAGCGATTGTTGGGGAGCCGGGTGGATCGACGTAGGCGCCCGCTCCGCTACTTGAATGTTTGCGTTCTTCGGAGCTCGCCCGCCTCATCGTAAACCTTCCAAATGCCCTTCTTCTTGCCGTGTTCGAAGCGACCTTCGTCCCAGAGTTGGCCATTGGAATGGTATCGCTTCCATACACCGTGCTTCTGCTCTTCATCGTCGAAACTGCCCGTCCCTCGCGGTTCGCCAGTCTTGAAGAACCATTTCCACCGACCAATAATCTTCCCGTCCTTGAAGCTGCCGGAGGATTGCATCTGACCATTGTTGAGAAAGTACTTCCACTTTCCTGATTTCTTTCCGTTGTCGAACTCACCCTGGCAAGAGATCAGACCGTTCTTGAAAAACAGCTTAAAGGGGCCATTCTTGGGATTGCCGTCTTCATCGATTCCAGGGATGTCTTTCATCGGGTCTCGCTCCTGGTTGGTACACCTGTTGGGGTGGAGAGGCCTGCGAGCGGGGGCGATTGACTGAGCTCGCGCTCTAGCCTACCTGTTCGTCTGGTGTCGGTGAATTGCTTGCTAGCCGACAAACGGCACGCAAAGTCACCGCATGGAGTCTGAATGCGGTTTGGTTCGCATTCGAGGTCCAAGCGGATCGTCAGTTCAAACAGCGGTGACATGAATCCATGTTTCCAATCTCCGGATAACGCTGAATTGATGTTTTCGCTACTTTGATTTGGCCCACCTGCATCGGAACGATAGCCTTCTCTGGGCGAACGCCCGGAGAGGAGGCGTCGGTTGGAAAGGGGCGCCAAAGTGCGATTGTTCGAGCAGGTACGTCGAGAGTACGAGCACGGAGTCGGGACGATCGTTGGAGTTGCGAGGAAGTTCAGAGTGCACCGTCGGATGGTGCGAGACGCGCTGAAGGGCGCGCTGCCCCCGAGCGGAAACGGACGGTGCGCGAGAGACCGAAGCTCGATCTGGTGAGCGATTTCATAGACGAGATCCTGGAGTCCGACCGTCACGAGCCACGCAAGCAGCGCCACACCGCTCACCGGATCTGGAACCGAGTACGAGAGGATTACCCGGACCACGCGGTAGGCGAATCGACAGTTCGCCGCTACGTGTCTCGCCGGAAACGCGGGCTCGGGCTGAAGCACGCGGAGGTGTTCGTTCCTCTGCAGCGCCATGTTCGGCGGGGGTTCAAAATCGATGATGCCTTTTTTGAGATGCATGACTGAGGGTTCGGTACCGATGACGCTCGTGATTCACATCATTGTCGTCAGATCTCGCTCGTTTCGACTACCGGTTTCATACGCTAAATTCTCAAGCGATTCTTACCGTCGTGAGTCGTCCTGATCGGCGGGTTTAGCAAAGTAGCCCCAAATCAATTCCATAAGAATCCCCAACACTGCAATCGGAACGCCCAAAAACATGGGAACGAGCAGTAGCCAGGAGTCTGACAAAAGGAAAACCCCAGAGGCTGCAATCACAATTAGGAGCAAAGGTGGATTGATCTTCCCCAGCAAGGCCAGTCCGGGATCCGAATTTAGCTTCGCCTTCCAAGATGGTGTGAACCTCAAAACAGCCCAAAGAACTAAAGCCGCTGCAAAGCAACCAAAGATTGCGACAAAGGCCTTGTCCAAGCCCATGTCGGGAAGACCTATACCTTGAGCGCGCGACACTGCCTGGGCACAAAGCTGCGCCGACCAGCCGTCCTTGTACTGAGCAGCTTCGCCATGAGTTGCACCCAAAGTTGCCTCGACATCGCTGCAGGTCGTTGTGAAAGATTTGCTCGTTGCCAAGGCCGCGATTGTTTCAGCGTAGCTCATGCTCAACCGAGGGCTCCGTGCCGTCCGCTCGAATTCATGTTTTAGACCTTAGTCGCCTGGTCCGCTCTCGTCGCGTGTGCCGACCGTGACCGGTTTGGCCAACCGTGGCGGGTACGAGACAAGTTTATCCTTCTCCTGCCTCTCTCGTTGCTTTAGTGCGTCGAAGATCTTCCGCAAGTCGTAGTCGTGTCGGGCCGACTGCTCGGTACGGATTCGTCGGATCTCGGAACTGGCCCCGGATCCACAAGAGCAGTCGCGAGCGACAGTGCATCCTCGGAGACGGCCAAGGCCTCTAGCTCTTCCACAACGCGAAGTCGGACTGCTGCAGCCTCCGCATTTCCGGCCCCGCCTCCTGTATAACGAGTTCCGAAACAACGAAATGAAATCGTTCCCGCTGTGTGTTCCACTTGTTGGACCGCTGCTGGCGACCTGGGGCCGTGGAGCAGTCTCCAGCATCTTCCTGAGGCCGCCGATTGCCCTCCACGCGCCAGGAGCAAACCCGAGCACCATCCCAAAGACGTGGAGAAACATGGGAAACAAGAGCCAACCAACTTGGCCGCGGAACCATGCCTGAAAAGAAACTAAGGCGATCAGCCCCCAAACTCCGCCGAGCTCCCACCAGCTAGGGCGAAGGTTATTCGGATTCGAGCGCCTGCGCTCGTGGCCGTGGCTTCTGCCAGTAGCGACGGCACGTAGGGGTCAGGAACCTCAGGGGGGTCAAGGGCAAAGCTGCTGCCAGCCTACGACGCCACCCGCGCGAACACAGGTTGCGGGCCGTCCCAACACCTTGCGCGATCGGACAACGGCCAACCGGTTTCGTTAGCAGCCCACACGCGCGCAAGGACCTCAGGGACCGGCAAAGAGACCTGCATGCTCGTGCGCCAAAACGGGATCACGGCTTCATTCCCCCTTCGTCGGTCTAACGCTCGGGATGAGCTGCGAACAGCGTCATCCTTTTGAGGCCAGCCGTTCGTCTGCTCGATCCCGCTGTTATACGTCTTCCTCAACTCGGTCTTTCCAGTATCCGGGACGTCGTTTCAGATGAGCGACAGCGACGATGACGATTCGCTCTGGCTCTATCGCGTACAAGAATCCGAACGGAAACCGCCGCAGTATCCGTCGACGGAGGGTTTTGGGATATGACGGGACCGCTCTCGGGAAACGCACGTACCGAGTCAACCATGTGCTGGACCTCGTCGAGGAAATCCTCACCAAGCCCCGCGCTTCGATCTTCGTAAAACTGTGCCGCCTCATTCATTTCCTCCTCGGCCTCCGGGAGGAACTGATACTCCTTCATTTGAGGCGGGCTTTGGCGTCTCGAAAAACCTCGTCTCCGGAGCGACCAGTCGTTTGCCCTTCCCGATAGGCGGCGTACCTACGTTCGGCTTCCGCAATCCACTCGGCTTCGAACTCGCCCGCCGCTGGCTCTTCCAGGCTTTCGATAAGACGACGAGCGAGATCCGCTCGCTGCTCGACCGGAAGGTCAAGAACTTCAACCTCGAGCTCATCTTTCCGTTTCGCCATTTTGTCCCCCTTGCCGAGTATCTACCTCTATTTTAACGCTGTTGTGGAGGTGAGGCACGAGTACGTATAACGTTGAGTTGAGTGGCGGCGCGGCG
>JAJCXL010000004.1 GCA_029263435.1 Acidobacteriota bacterium
TGGCAAATCGCTATCTATGAGTCGTTCGATAGTGATCCACAGAGCACGCTCGCGAATCGCAACGACTTCAGCCTCTCGACATCTTTCGGGTGGAGTTTTTGACACCCGTCAACTCGTAGCTGACGAGCGCCGCCAACGCAGCGGCGACGAAGCCGACTGGTACGGCGATGCCGTGGTGATACCGGGTATAGACGCAGGACACGCTCATTCCGAGTGCAAAGAAGCCGAAGACGAACGCGCGCTTGCGATGAAACCGAAGCAACCCGAAAACGATGCCCCAGGCACCCGCGACGTGCGAGCTAGGAAAACATCCGCCGGAGACCGCACCGTGTTGAATGATCCTTTCGATGAGAGGGACGAAGACGAAACCTTCGAACGGCGTCATCCCGGCCATCAGCTCCGGGTTCTCCCAGGGTCCTCGCGCGGGAAGAAAGGGATACCAGATGAAGCAGAAGAAAAACGCGGTGATAACGCTCGTCAAGGTCGTTTGAAAGCCCGCCCCCGGGGCGCGCTCTCCTTTCCGGCCCATCCACGCCGTAACGACGCCGCCCAACAAGATGAGGTAGTAAGAGAAATAAAACCCGTGCAGGATCTCGTCTTGGAGCGGTCCGACCCACGGGTTGAGAGCGACCGCGGGAAGAACGCCGAATACCGCCTCGTCGGCAGCATAGAGATAAGGCTCGAACCAGTGCGGCGCGTCAGCCCACATCGCGTTTACCGTCTGAGCGCCTTCCTCGAAATAGAAGAGGATGAGCAGCAGGGGGTAGCTATAGCGAAAGAAACGAAGCCCGTCTCGGAGTGGACGCTTCCACCCGGTCAACGGCGTCACCTCCCAATGAGATCCGCGCGCCGGTGTCAGTACAATCGCGGCGAGGACGAGACCGTGTAATCCGAGGATGAGTCCCGGAGACGGCATCCGTTCGTAGAAGAGCAACGTAAAGAGCCCGACCCAGGCGGTATAGACGAAGACGATGACATCCAACAAAACGATCCGTCGTCCGAGATCCGCGCTCGGCTTTACGGCAATACTCGATGAGGGCCCCGTAGGTGCGTTGACCATTTCTATTCACTCTCCATGCCGATAGTCCGTCTAACGCATCGGATAGGCGTGCCGGGTCGACTTCGCCTATTGCCTCGCGTTTCCAGGAACGTCTGTCGACGCGGTATCGGTTTTGCAAGGCTCGTGCCCACAGGAGCCATCGCCGGCGCGGTGACGGCAACAACGATGACGACGACAACAGGAGGAACCCATGAAACGATTCGGCATCTGGTGCGCGAGCCTCACGGCCGCGGCGCTCGCCCTGGGCTGTGAAAGCTCGAGTGACCTATCGACGACACCGGACTTCGTCGAGAGCGACCCGTTCGGCGAGTGGCATCTCGTGAGCTTCGAGCTCGACGCCGGCGGCAGCGTGAAAGTCCCCGAGCCGAAACGCTATGCCCTCAGCTTGAGCCCGGACGGTCGCGCTCGGATCCAAGCGGATTGCAATCTGTGTAGCGGAGAGCTCGTCACGGCCGGTTCGCGCTTGTCGTTCGGGCCTTTGGCCTGCACCCTCGCCGCATGCCAGCCAGGCTCGCTCGACACGGATTTCGTCGCGGCACTCGGCTCGGTGAGCGAGTTCTCACGGGGCGGAGCACTTCTGGCACTGAATTATGACGAAGGGGTGCTTCGGTTCGAGATGCCTTGACGCGCACGCGCACGCGCCTGCGTCGAAGGAAAAGGGCTGACGTCTCGAGACGTCAGCCCTCTCAAACTTCTTCGAATGGATGATTCTCAATCGCCTTTCGGCGGAAAGCCCTTGAAGAGCTGCTGGGCCGCTTTGGTGATCTTCTTGGCGTTGTTCTGAGGATTGTCGGAGACAGCGTCGGAGACGACGCCGCGCCAAACGAGACGTTTCTCTTTCGCGTCCCACATATCCAGCACCACGGTACCGACGTTATACTTCCGAACGGAGGTCGTGGAGCTTCCCATCGCGCCGTAGCCTCGGCCCCAGCCCCAGCCAGGACCATACCCCCAGCCACCACCCATATAGGTGGTGTCTAGAGACATCTCTTCGCTTTCTTCAGCGTTGTAGGTGACGAAGACGTCGGGGCTGGAAGTCACTTCCGACATGCCGTGCGTGCGAAGCTGACCGTTTACAGCGTTGATGAAGCGATCGTGTGCGAGCGGATCGGTGTCCTTTACGTTCGCGTCGCTATCTCGCCACTGATAGGTCGAATAGCTCGCAAAATCCGCTTGCCGATCGTAGTCGTGATTGACGCTCATGCTCGAACAGCCAGTGACGACCGACACGAGAGCCGTCGCAACGGCGATTCCAATTCTCATCTTGTCCTCCAATCGTTCCGCGGCCAGCAACCTACGGGTGATTCATTTGGGTGTTGTGGGGTCCGGCAGTGGCGCCGAGGGCATACCCTACGCAGAAACCGTCCCCGGTCGCAAACCGATTTGGCGCTAGAATCTCCTTGGATGAAGCCCCTAGTCGTCGCGTTGCTCGTAAGCCTGCTTGGTGCGTCGAGTGTCACGCCCTACGAGATCGCGGATCTTCGCGACGCAGACCGCCTCGTGATCCTCGTCTTCGGTGATGGCGGCACGGGAAAAGCCGGACAGTTCCGGGTCGGACGGGCGATGGCTGAGACTTGCCGCAAACGCGGCTGCCAGCTCGCGCTCATGCTCGGCGACAACATGTACGAAAACGGCATCCCGGTCACGCATCGAAGCAGTGTCGAGGCGAGCCTGCAAGAGATCCTGGAGCAGTTCGAGGAGAAGTTCGAGTCGCCCTATCAGAGATTCGAAGAGTTTCCGGATTTCCATTTTTGGGTCGCTCTCGGAAATCACGACTACCGACGCAACGTTTTCGCCTCCTACGTCACGTATTCCGAGTTTAGCCAGCTTTGGCGAATGCCCGCGTTTCACTACGAGGTACCGCGCCTACCGGACTGGGTTCAGATCTACGCGCTTCATACCGACACGGACGTCCGAAGGGATCTGAACGGACTTCAAGTCCATGCCGCCAAGCGTGCGCTGTGCGACGAAGAACGCTCCGATCGATGGAAGCTCGTCTTCGGACATCAGCCGGTCTATAACAGCGGTCACCACGCAAACGACGGCAACGAGCAGCGAGCGCGAGCGCTGTTGGCAGAACCACTGTTTCAGGAATGCGGCGTCCACTTCTATTTTTCCGGACACGCGCACCACCAAGAGCACCTCACCGCTCCCGGTTTCGAGCAAGTGATCCAAGGCGCGGCGGCGAAAAGCAAAGGACGCAACAAGAGCAGAATGAGCCGGGTGACCCAGCGCCACTTCTCGCGCGAGTTCGGTTTCGCCATCGTAGAAATCGACCCGGACGAGCTTCGGCTCCACTTCTACGACGTGTTCGACACGACCCAGTCCGGCGAGCTCCGCTCCCCGGGACCGGAAGACATCTTCGAGTCCTACTCCTGGTGCGGCTCGAGAGACGACATCGGGGATCCATCGTCGCCGGCAAGACCGTGCCGGTGAGTATCGGACGGCCGCCGCGCGCGCCGTTGCCACCACAGGAGAAATCATGAGCCTGACGAGAGAAGAAGCTTGGTCGCATTTGTGCGAGTGGACGGAGACCGAGTCTCTGAGAAAGCACGCCCGGGCCGTGGAGATCGTCATGCGCCAAGCGGCGCATCGCTATGGTGACGGGGCGGCAGCGGAGGAGCAGTGGGGCATCGCCGGAATGCTGCACGACGCGGATTACGAGAAGTGGCCGGAAGATCATCCCAACCGTATCGTGTCGTGGCTGAGAGACCGCGAGGAAGAAGATCTCGCCCACGCGATCTCGGCGCATTACACGAAATGGAACGTTCCCTATGAGAGCGCGCTCGACAAAGCTCTCATTGCTTGCGATGAGCTCACGGGCTTCATCGTCGCGTGCTGCTTGGTGCGCCCCGAAGGCGTCGCGACGCTGAAATCGAAGAGCGTCCGAAAAAAGCTCAAGGACAAAGCTTTCGCCGCCAAGGTCGAACGGGCGGAGGTGCATGCCGGGGTGGAGCTTCTCGGCGCGGAGTTAGCCGAGCATATCGATTTCATCATCGAAGCACTCAAGCCTCACGCCACCGAGCTCGGCATCCAAGGCCGAGACCTCACCGCCGGCTAGGAGGCTGCCGAAAAAGGACCAGGTCCATTTTCTCTTTGTCGAGGCAGGCCGAAAGCGATGTAAATAAGGGCCTTAGCGGTGGCGAGCCGAGGTCGCTAATGAGACCTGGTCCATTTTCTCGAGGCCGGCTAGACCGCCTGAACGAGGTTTCGTTCGCTCTGATGGCTCGATAGAACCTCGGGAGCGATGCGCTTGCTCAGATAGACTTTCGACTCTCGGTTGTCGACCGGGTTGCGCTCGTACTTCACCACGTCGAAGTTCAGATGGGTCAGCGTGCCACGCATCCCGTAGAACTTGTTCTTGGTCTTCACCACGATCTCTTTGAACCCGTGCTCGAGAGCCCACGCTTCTTGTTGCTCGGTCAAGGCCCGGAAATGACCCTGCCCTCGCCAGTCTGAGCGCGTGCCGCCAATCCAGCTGTACAAGATACGTCGCCCTCCGAAATCGACGGAGCCTTCGAGCCGCTCCACCAGATCGCGGAGCTTGGGCTCGGTCTCGTTAGCGAAGATCTCGTGGCCCACTTTGTAGGAGACCGGCACGAGCTGGGAAGAATCATCAGGAAGGCGCGCTTCGGCCATCTGAATGACGTGGGCCCGCTCAAGCAAACGCTTTTCGATCTCAGCCGCGGTCTTCTTGCGAGCAAACTCTCCGAAAAACTCCTCGATATACTGAATCTCGAGAGCGCCGAGCTCGACCGGATATTGCTTGATCCGATAGGTCCTCTGTCCGTCCATGGCGCGTCATTATATAGTCGAACTCGTGCGGCGCTAACGACGGTCAGCTCGGAGCGCAGGAACCGCCGGCGGCTCGAAGTCCGGACTTTCCAGGATCGCGACCAATCGAGCCGCTTGCTCGGGATCTTCGAGACGAAATTTCACCCCGTACGCGGTCGAGTTAGAGGGGGCCGGATCCTGGCTCTCCTGCACCCAAACGATCTCTCCCGGCAAGGAAAAGGGAGCGTCCGGATCGAAGCCAATCCTCAGCAAGACCTTACAACCGAGCGTAAACTGATCGTCTGCGACGACCCGGGCGCCTCCTTGGGAGAGATCGGAGAGGACGCCGAAGCCGTGCTCACCTTCTCCACCGAAGATCGACACCGCAATCGAGCCCTTCGGGACGAAGCGAGGCCATACCCGCTCCGGAAGATAGGTGGTCACGGAGTGAGGGTAGCCAAAAACTCGAGCAGCGCGGCGTGAAAAACCTCGGGGCGATCCAAGTAGCACGCATGGCCCGCGTCTTCGATCACGAGACGACGCGAATCCGCGATGGCGGAAGCCAAGGCCACCGATTGATCCAAGGGCACGATGGTGTCGTCGTCGCCCCAAACGATCAGGCTCGGCACTTTGACTTTCCGGAGCGCTCGAAGATGTCGCTCGATCGCCGCCGGCGCGATCGGCACGAAGCCGGAGACACGCTCCGACGCTCTCGTGACGAGAGGAAGGCTGAACTGCCCGCTCATCGACGGAGAGACGACCGCAACCCGTTCGATCTCCAGAGCGTCCAAAATGTCGACCAACAGCTCGTCTCGACTGACGTCCAAGCTTTGAGAACGGCCGTAGCCCGGAAGATCGAGCGCGACGACGAAGTACCCGTTCTCCGCGAGTAAATCCACGGTACCGAGCGTCGACCACGTCTCGGAGCTATAGCGCGCACCATGAAGGAGCAAGACGACGATGCCGTCGGGATCCCCCGCTTGAAGGTAATGCAAGTTACGGCCTTCGATCTCGAGGCTGTGCTCGGTAGGTTCCGCGAAAGCGCCGGACGAAATCACGAGCGCAAACAGTACCAGCCAGCGGTACGGCTTCATCGAGCAACTTTAGCACAGTAGACTGATCGGGATGCTCTCGCTCCATCTCGCGCTTTTCGCCTTTCTGACGACGCCGCCGGCGAGCGCAGGGGTGCGGGTCGACAGCCCCCATTTCACCATCGTGGCGGAAACATCGGAGTCAGACGCGCTCTCGCTCGCCTCCGATCTCGAGACGATCCGACTCCTATTCGTCGACGCTCTGCCTCGAGCGTTCGGAGGCGGCGACATCGATCCGCCCGAGCCTATCGTCGTCTACGCCGTGGCGGACAGCGCCGGCATCGCGCGACTGACACCGACCATCCAGGAGGATGACAATCACCGCAGGCCTTACAGCATTTTCCGAAGCGGGACGGCGAAGCATTTTCTCGTCGTGCAAATGGACGCGTCGCAGCGAGTCCTCGGAAACGCTTTTCACGAGTACTCGCATCTCATGGCGCGGGTGCATTGGGGACGGCTACCGCTATGGCTGGACGAAGGGCTCGCGGCGTTTTGGGAAGGCTCAAAGCTCGACGAGGACAGCGTCGATATCGGCGTGGCTCAGCATGCCTACCTGGAAACGCTCGCGCTTCGACGCGCGCTGCCATTGCTCGATCTGCTGAGCGTGTCTCGCGACTCACCTCATTACAGGCGCGAAGACGAAGCCGCGCTCTTCTACGCGCAGTCCTGGCTGCTGGTTCACTACTTGTTGATCGGAGACGAGACCTACCAGAGACGCCGGGAGCTCTTCGACTACATCGCACGACTCTCCACCGGTGAGGATGCCTCTGACGCGCTCGCCGCGGCGTTCGGCGATCTCAACGCGCTCGCGAGCAACGTCGCTCGCTACGCGACGCAATCCCAGCTCCGGTTCGTGCGGCGGCCGAAGCCTCCTTCGGTTTCCGCAACCTCGCTGTCGACGCGCGTGCTCAGCGAGGGCGAAATGGAAGCGCACATCGGCGACTTCATCGTTCACGGTGGAGCGCCGGAGAGGGCCGAAGATTCGCTGGCTCGCGCGCTCGAGCTCGAGCCCAACTTTCCCCTGGTGCACGAAGGGCTGGGGTATCTAGCGTTATCGCGGGAGCGGAGGGCTGAAGCGTTAGAAGCGTTCTCGCGCGCCGTACAGCTCGGCTCCGAGAATTTTCTCACCCTCTATTACCACGCTCTGAGCCTCGGCGCCGCACGCGCTCCGACGAGTGCGATCGAGGAGAGCTTGAACCGATCCTTGACCGCGAACCCGAGCTTCCCTGACGCGCACTTCACCTTGGGTCGGCTCCGCTTCATGAGCGGCGACCGAGGGAGCGCCCGATCATCTTTTCGCCGCGCGCTGTCCCTACCCTTGAACGACGCGAGAATCCCTGCAGAGATTGGACGCATGTGGTCCGAGCAGGCGAGCCCATCCGAGGCCGTCCACGCCTACGAGCGGGCCGTCGAGGTCGAGCCAGCAAACGGGGAGCTCCACTATCAGCTAGGCAAGGCGCTCGACACGGCAGGACGCGCGAAGGAGGCGGCCGAGCATTTCTCCAAAGCTCGAGAGCTCGGATACGTGCCGTGAGCGAGCGCCCGCCCGCATCCCACCTCCGCATCGGGGTCCGAGAGCTCGTCTCGCATGCACTTCGCGCCGGCGACCTCAACCTGGAGCGGCTCGGCTCCGCCTTCACGTCGCCGGTCGACGCCATCCGAGCGCATC
>JAJCXL010000005.1 GCA_029263435.1 Acidobacteriota bacterium
GCCTCGAAGCGACGCTCTCGGGTGACCACCGCTCGACCCCTTCGTCGTATTGAAGCTTCAACGTGAGCTCAGGCGGTTCGTCTTCTGCGCGTTGGCGGTCGAGCCACAGCGATGCACCGAGCGCGGCGAGGCTGCGCGCACCGAGTCGCTCGCGAAAGAGAGCGAGGCCTTTGTCGAGGGTCGCTTCGGTGGGCGCGTAGCGCTCGGGTACCGCGATTGCACCAGTCGGCGAGCTCGGTGCTTCACCTGCAGCCGCCGCGGCGAGCGCCAACAACATCGGGCTCGACGGCAGAGGTCCGCACCGATGCTTTCGGTCGGACCCGTCAGAAAACCGGGTGAGGGTCGCGTCGGCGAACACCAGCGTGCGATCGGCCTCTCGAAGCGCTTTGTTGTAAGGCGGCGCGTAGGCTTTGATCTGGTCCGTTTCTTCCAACGCGGCTTCTGCGGCCGAGCCGGTCACGGTGAGCTCGATGTCGACGGCCTGGCTCAGCATTTCGAGAATATGCTCGGGGTGTTTCGTGCTCTTCTGAAAGTAAGTGCGGACTCGCTGCCTCAAGGACGTCGCTTTGCCGACATAGAGGACGTCACCGTTCTGGCGAGTCATTCGATAGACACCGGGCTCGTCGGGAAGGCCGGCCAGTTTCGTCGGGCTCATTGGATAGCTCCGACGTTGTCCGGTTCGAACCGGCGTCTTCGACCACGCTTCGAGATCTTCGAGAGTGTGGATGTCATGCTCACGCTCGAGCACGGCGAGGGTCTCGCGCCACACGGCAACGGTGGCGGTGACGTGATGAGACACCCGACGCGTCTCGGGAACCGAGTGGCCGAAATACC
The DNA here is from genome assembly GCA_029263435.1 of Acidobacteriota bacterium. GTDB lineage: Bacteria > Acidobacteriota > Vicinamibacteria > Marinacidobacterales > SMYC01 > JAJCXL01. The sequence goes on from JAJCXL010000005.1 coordinate 835, forward strand.
CCGCTAGCGCGCGCAGGCCGCGTCTCGGAAGCTCCGGTAGCAAACGGCGAGCGATCTCATGCGTGCAAAAGATCCGAAACGGGAACGGTTCGCTTTCGTTCTGATGGAGTCGGCGCAAGAACGGCTCCTCGAAGCGCGAGAAGTGGATGACCGTAGGGCACGGTCCGTCGCGACCAAGCGAACGCGCCGCCGCCGAAAGCTCGGACCACACCGATGCGACGGGAACTCCGGCTTCGAGCTCCGCCTCGGTGATGCCCGTCACGCGGCGAACGCGATCGGAAACGAGGGCGCCCTCTGGAAGAGCGAGGACTCGGCTCTCCACGACCCCGCCTGCGTCGCCCGCCCGCACCGCGCTCCAACCGACCTCCAGCAAATGTCCGTCCGCAGCGCTTCCGGACGTGGCCTGGCAGTCCAGGGCGAGCACGTCGAGCTCCGCGAGCGAGGTGGTCATTGAGTGTATGTTATTACATCGTGGTCTCGACCGCCCAGAAGTCGGCGAGCGCCTCTTCCAGATCGCTGACTCCCTCGAGGTAGCGCGGCTCCCAATCCGGCGGCAGCTGGCGGCGATAGCGGGCCTGTCTGAACCGCTCATCGATCAAGAGCACCGTGCCGCGATCGCTATCGGATCGGATGAGACGCCCGGCCGCCTGCAGGACGCGATTCATTCCTGGATACGCATAGGCGTAATCGAAACCGGCGCCGTTCGTTCTCTCGAAGTGATCGCGCATGTGATCCCGCTCCGGAGAAAGACCAGGGAGTCCGACGCCCACGATGGCGACACCGTCGAGTCGCTCTCCGACCAGATCGATCCCTTCCCCGAAGAAGCCTCCCATGACCGCGAATCCGACGAGAGGCCGCTCGGGGTTCACGTCGAAGCGCGCGAGAAAGTCGAGGCGTTCGTCTTCGGCCATGTCGGGTCGCTGGACGAGAACTTCCATACCCGCGGTGTCGGCTTCGCCTTCGCTCTCGAACTCTTCTCGCACCGAGCTCAAATACGCATAAGACGGAAAGAAGATCAGGTAGTTACCGGGCTTGTGCGAAACGAACGCGCGGAGCCAGTCGGTAAGCTCGGCGCGCGTGTCGTCTCGCCGTCGAAAGGTCGTCGCGATGCGCTCGCCCACGAGCACCAACAGGTTTTCCTTCGGGAACGGCGAAGGCAGAGCGAGCCGGTGAAGCTCGTCGTCGAGGCCGAGGGTCGTCTGATAGAAATGAAAAGGCGTGAGGGTGGCCGAGAACAGGATCGACGCACGCGCTTTCGCGAAGGATTGAGCGACGTCTTCGGAAGGGTCGGTGCAGAACAACCGGACGCGGAGATCTTTTCTCGATGCGTCGTAGACCGTCACGTAACGCTCGTCAAAGCGCTCCGCGACCCGAAGAAAACGAGACGCCGTGAAGAATAGCTCCACCACCAGAGCATGTGCCGCATCGGGCACCGGTCCGCGGTCCAAGTAGCCTTCGACTTCGCCGACCCACTTTCTGAGCGCAGGAGTCAGCCACGTCGGGGGCTCCGGGTCCGCGCCTCCTTCCTCGAAGCGCGGCCGGGCGCTCAGAAACGCCCGTTGGAGCGCGCCGAGTGTCTTCCATAGACCCGGCTGGAGAACCTTGTCCACGCTTCGTCGGACTCGCAGGACATCCTTCTTGCAAAGCTCCGCGGAGTACATGTCGCGGGCTCGGTCCGGTAAGTTGTGCGCTTCGTCCACGAGGAACGTGAACGGTCGCTTGCCTTCATCGAAGAAACGGCGCAAGTGCGTGCGAGGATCGAAGACATAGTTGTAGTCCCCGATGATGACCTCTGCCCAGCGCGCGAGCTCTAGCGAAAGCTCGAAGGGGCACACCCTATGCCGTCGCGCCACCTCTTCCACGCGCTCCCGGGTGAACGCGTCATGGTCGAACAGCTCGGCGAGCGCTTGGTCGAGGCGGTCGTAAAAACCACGCGCGAACTCGCAGTCCTCGCCGTTGCACGCCTTGTCGGGGTTGAAGCAGATCTTCTCTTTCGCGGTCAGCGTGACCGACTTCAGGCGCAGCCCACGCTGGTGGAGCTCGTCGAGAGCACCCTCGGCGATGCCGCGTCCGGTCGTTCGAGCGGTGAGGTAGAAGATCTTCTCTGCCAGCCCCTTGCCGACGGCCTTGATGGCCGGAAACAACGCCGCTTGAGTTTTGCCTATTCCGGTAGGCGCTTGGACGACGAGCTGGTCTCCTTCTTCGATGGTGCGATAGACGGAGACGGCCATCGATCGCTGACCCGGGCGATACGTGTCGAACGGAAACTCTACGGCTTCGACCGAGCGGTCTCGGTCGAGAGTCCATGCCGCGATCCGCTGCGCCCAACGAAGATAGCGGTCCACGATCGCGTCGAATCGCGAGCGAAGCTCCGCCAGCGATAGCGAGCGCTCGACCTCGCGCACGGTCTCCGTGTCGAGGTGGTAGTAGGTCAGCCGTCCGGTGACGGTCTCGAGGTTCCGCGCTTCGGCGTAGATGAACGCATAGACTTCGAGCTGGCCCCAATGCGTCGGCTCTTCTCGCTCGGCGAGGGCGTCGATGTCACCGCGGGTGGTCTTGATCTCTTCGATGATCACGTCGCCCGATGGAAGCGTCAGGACGCCGTCGATGCGACCCGTGATCAAAAGCTCGAGGCCGTCGCCGTCGACGGTATAGGCGACCGCGACTTCCGGGTCGTAGCCGTCGCCTCTCGCGGCCTGGAGCTTTTGATGCGCTCGGATGGCGTCGACCGGCGACGTGAAGGCGGAGCCGAGCCGCTCCAGGTTGAGGTCGCCGGCGCGAAGTGCATGCGAGACGAGCTCTCGGACCCCGATGCGGAGGTGGGATGCGGGCGGGCGCTCGCTCACGG
>JAJCXL010000006.1 GCA_029263435.1 Acidobacteriota bacterium
GGCGTCGCCGTCAAGCCAACGACAGAGACCTCACGGTCGCGCGGAAGAAGATCCTCCAAGATGGTCCGGTACGATGGCGCTCCGGCGCGGTGGGCCTCGTCCACGATGACGAGACCCAGAGTCTCGCGAAGGACGTTCACAATATTCTTGGCTTCGAGGTCCGCCTTCTTGAGAAGGTTCACCATCCGCTGCGGCGTAGAGATGAGCACGCTCGGGCTGTCGAGCACGCGTTTGAGCGTCGCTTGATGCTTTCGAAAGTCGTTCAGGTGGTGACCCCAGAACCGTACGAGAAAAAGGGGCGACACCCCGGTGGACGCCTCCCAGACCTGCCTGAAGCAAGCGTAGGCCTGTTCGCAGAGCTCCTCCGTATGCGCGAGCCACAAAACGTCATCACCCAGAATGATGGGGTTCTTGGGATCGTAGATCTCGCTCAGCCAATCGCGAACGGCCTCGACAGCAACCCGCGTCTTGCCGGCGCCCGTAGGAAGGCTCACGATTGCGCGTTTGCCGTCGTGAACGATTTTCTTCAGGCGACCATGGACCTCACTTTGAAAGTCCTGAAGCGGAGGAAGGCTATATCGGCCTTCGAGGTACTCGTAGTCAGGAGGACTCTCATCCCGAGGTAGACCTGCCAAGCGTGAAGGGAAGCCGATCGCGCCGACGAAATCGACGGCGCCGGCCTTTCCGGCGTGCCAACTCTTCGGGTAGTCGACACCCAAGGAAGTTGCGATCGCTTCGCGCACGGGCTTGCTGGCGAATAGGTCTTCTCCGTGTTGAATGACCAACGCAGCGGCGAGTTCGGCCTTGGTACCGCGACGTTTCTCGCCCGTCGCAAGACGTCTCGATTCGCGGACCGTGTACGTAAGGTCACCGAGAAGCGCCTCGAGGTCTTTGTGCTGCATCGAAGCCGCCAGTTTCGCGGTGACAGCTTCCTCCCAACTCTCGAGCAGCAGGTGCGAGGTGGCGTCCGGCGGAAGAGCGCCGCGCTCCTTCTTGACTTGGAAGCCGCCGGTTCGGCGTGGACCGGGGTCGATTTTTGCCCTTGCGGTAATCTCCTTTTTGAGAAGCAGATAGCCGTCTTCGTCGAGACCCCATGCTGCGACGATCTCGTCCTTCGTAAGAGCGCCTCGCTCGAGGGTTCGCTCTTCGATCTCCGGTGCTAACTCGTGTATGGGTTCATCCATCGTTCGCACAACTATTACAGAGGACGAGGGCGCAGAGTGCAAACGACGGGGGGAAGGCGGCTCGCCCTATTGTGACTTTTGACCCACCCCCCGGTCTAACTAAGTATGGCGACCGCAGGTGTTTTTCTTCGCAATCCGGAGAAGCTCGTTGACAATCTCGAAAATTTTCGCGTTAATAATAATAAGTCTCAAAATCACAATTCACCCGGGAGATTCCACATGCGCGGAGACTTTCGCCAGACGAGTCTCGCCGATGTCTTGCGCCACCTTTATGTAGTGCGCGAGAACGGCGTGCTTCACGTGTCGGATGCCGACGCTTCGAAGCGAATTCATTTCAGCAACGGCGTGCCCATCTATTGCGCGGCCGCGAGTCCGTCGTTGAGCCGGGATGAATCGCGGGATCTGCTCTATCCGCTGTTCGCGCAGCGCTCGGGTGAGTTCGCGTTCGAGAAGATGGATCTTCCGATCGACGACGAGCTGGCTCTGGAAGAGTCGCTGCCGGAGACGATCCTGGCGGGGAGCCGGACGATCGAAGACGTGGAAACACTAGAAGAGCTGGTGGGCGGGCACGACAGCGTATTCGCGTGCTCGGCGACGGCGGTGCTTCCGTTGTTCAGTGTGAAGCTGACGGAGACGGAGCGCACCCTTCTGGAGTTCGGGCGGGAACGAGACCGGTTCGAGCTCGCGGACGCGGAGCTCGCGGTCGACAAGCTGGAAGCGCTTCGAGCGCTGAACGCGTTGTTGTCGCTGGGGCTGTTGGAGCTGATGGAGAAGAAGGCGTCGGTTCCCAAGACCGTCGTGACGGTGGAAGTGAAAGCCGAGCGTAAGGAGACCCTCGAGGTCACCTCTGAAGCGGCGGACATCGCGAAGGCGATGGCGCAAGCGAAGTCGCAATCGCAGTCGCAAGCATCGACGGCTGACGTGTCGACGACGATCAGCGCGAGCCCGCCGCCAGAGCCGGATCCGGCAGACGTCGAGGCGCTGTTGGACGCTTATGAAGCGACGGTCGCGGCGTCTTCGGCGAAGAAGCCGGCGAAAGTGTCGAAGCGGTCCAGGATCGTGGCTCCGGTGTTTCTCGTGACGGACAAGCTCCCGACGAGCCGACGAGGGCGCGCTACTCTGACGCTGGCCTTGCTCGGAACGCTCTTGGTAGCGGGCGCTGTCTGGCTAATGACAGCGCCGGGCGCCGAGAACATTCTCCAGAACCTGCGAAGCTCGTTTACTTCGACTCAGGCCCCGTCGAGATAACGCTCCTTCAACACGCGGCGGTGATGAAGCTCATGGCCGAGCGTGATGTAGGCGAGCCCCTTCACTGAAAACTCGCAGTCGCTGGCGGTACCGCGACGGCTCCAGTCCTCTTCATCTAAACCTCGGAAGAACGCCACGTTCGCGTGGCGGGCAGCGCGGAGCTCGTCGACGAGCTCGGTGAGTGGGCGACGGCCGGCGTTGGACGCTTTGACGTAGTCGTCTTGCTCGAAGCCGGGAAGCTTGGCGGGATCGCTCCGGGCGAAGCACAACGCGCGGAAGCCAAACGCGCGCTCGGCGTCGATCATGTGGCCGACGAGCTCTTTGATACTCCACTTGTCGGGGGCGTAGCGGTGGTCGCCCTTCTCCGGCGAAAGGCCTTGGAGGAGCTGAGTGGTCTGGTCGATCTCGGTGGCGAGGAGGTCGACGACATCGCCGTCGGGAACTTGGCTGACATATCCTGCGTAGAAGTCTGCGTACTCGCTGGGCTCGGGTCGTTTCGTCATAGCCCCCTATTCTAGTGCCGGAACGAACGACATCACCACATCACCCGCTCCTTGCGGGGCTCGCGTTGGGGGCGTTCGCGCTGCAGATGACGGTGAACTTGATGGGGGGCTACGGCTACTTCATCGACGAGCTCTACTACGTCGCGTGCGCGAAACGCTTGGCGTGGGGCTATGTGGACCATCCGCCGCTGGCGCCGTTTCTGTTGCGGGTGAACATGTCGGTGCTCGGCGACGGACTGGTGGCAGTGCGGTTCTTGCCGGCGGTGTGCGCGGGGCTAGCGGCCTACGGCTGCGGGTGGCTGGCGGCGTTGTTCGGGGGCGGGCGTTGGGCGCAAGCCGTGGCAGCCGTCACGGTCGTGCTGTCGCCGGTGTTTCTGGTGTTCTTCGACTCGTTCTCGATGAACGGGTTCGAGATGCTGCTGTGGATGGCGGCGGTGGCGACCCTCTTAATAATGATTAGGAAGGACGACCCGAGGCTGTGGGTGGTGTTTGGCGGGATCGCGGGCGTGGGCTTGTTGAACAAGCACACGATGGTGACGCTCGGTCTCGCGCTGGTGTTGGGTCTGTTGCTCACGCCGGCGCGAAGGCTTTTGTTCAATCGGTGGCTGTTGCTCGGAGGCGTCGTCGCTTTCACGATCTTCTTGCCGAACTTGTGGTGGCAGTGGTCGAACGGATTTCCGTCGTTGGAGTTCTACCGGAACGCATCCTTACTCAAGAACTTGCCTTCGCCGCCGTTAAAGACCCTCGCGGACCAGCTCTTGTTCGTAAACCCGGTGGTGTTTCCGCTGTGGGGAGCGGGGCTTTACTTCGTGTTGCGGGAGAAGCAGTACCGCTTCGTCGGTGCGGCGTACTTGATCTTGCTGACGATGCTGGTGGTGTCGCAGCAGAGCCGACCGGATCGGATGGCCGGGCTCTACCCGGTTTTGTTCGCGGCGGGGGCGACGTTTTGGGAACGAAGCTTCGGCTCGCGCGTGCGAATGGCGTATGCGGCAGTGCTCGTCGTCGGATTGCTGGCGCTGGTGCCGATGTTTCTGCCGGTACTGCCGCCGGAGCAAGCGTCGCGCTTCGTCGGCTTCATCGGCATCGATACCCAAATGGAGCGCGGAGAAGGAAAGCGCGCCGAGCTTCCGCAGTGGCTCGCGGATCGTTTCGGATGGGAAGAGCTGGTCGCGCAAGTGACGGAGATCTATGAAGCGCTGCCACCTGAGGAGCGAGCGCGGGCGGTGATCGCCGCGCCATCGTATGGGCACGCGGGGGCGTTCGAGCTATTGGGCGAAGGCTTGCCGCCGGTGATCTCGGCGCACAACACGTATCACATGTGGTCGAGGGAGCATCTGGCGCGAGCGGCGAACGGCGTCGTGATCGCGGTGGGCTGGGACGAAGACGCGCTCAACGAAACGTTCGGAGATGTTCGGCGGGTAGGGACGTACACTTGCGACTATTGCATGAGCTGGCGGAACGACATGAGTCTTCATGTCGCCCGCCAGCCCAAGCCGAGCCTCGCCGAGCTCAGGGAAGGTTGGGAGCTCAGCAAGCACTACGAGTAACGTGAAACGCGAGCCTTAGTCGGTCGAGCCCCAGAGCTTCTTGAGAACGCGGTCGCGTCCGCAGCCTCGGCGATAGAGCTTGTAGCGAAACGAGCTCTTCACGTAGTAGTCCTGGTGGTACTCCTCGGCACGAAAGAACGTCGTCGCGGCGGTGACCGGAGTGACGATCGGCATCGCGATGCGACCGGATTCCTCGAGCTTCTTCTTCGAAGCTTCGGCGAGGGCCTTCTGCTCCTCGGAGTGATAGAAGATGCCGGTCCGATACTGTGAGCCGCGGTCGCAGAACTGACCTTTGGCGTCGGTCGGGTCGACGTTGATCCAGAAGACCTCGAGAAGCTTTTCGTAGCTGACGAGCTTGGGGTCGTAGACCACCTGCACGGCTTCGGTGTGACCGGTGCCGCCGGTGGAGACCTGCTCGTAGCTGGGGTTATCGACGTGGCCGTCGATGTAGCCGGAGGTGGTGGACTTCACGCCGTCGAGCTTGTCGAAGGGAGGCTCCATGCACCAGAAGCATCCGCCGGCGAAGGTGGCTTTTTCGAGCCCGGCGTCGTCTTGGGCCGGCACGAGGCCGACGAGGACGAGCGCGAGCGTCATGGTTCCTAGGTTCAGCATGTCGTTACTCGCCTCCTCAGGTTCTAAGGGCGGGAAGTGCTTCGCCCTTGGGAACGAACAAGAGAGCTACGCCGTTGTTGCAGTAGCGGAGCCCGGTGGGTTTGGGACCGTCTTTGAAGACGTGACCCTGATGGCCTTCGCAGCGCACGCAGTGGTACTCGGTGCGCGGGTAGATGAGCTTGAAGTCGCGGCTGGTGCCGAGGCTGTCCTCGATGGGCTGATAGAAGCTCGGCCAGCCGGTGCCCGAGTCGAACTTGGTCGCCGATTCGAACAGCGGCAAGTTACAGCCGGCACAGATGAACTTGCCTTCGCGCTTCTCGTCGTTGAGCGGGCTGGTGAAGGCTCGCTCGGTGCCCTCTTCGCGAAGGACGCGATAGCGGGCGGGCTCCAAGATCTCGCGCCACTGGTCCTTGCTGAGCTCGAGCTTGTCGATATTCTCGGCGTTCTCGTTGGCTGTGGTCATGCTTCGCCCCCAGATGGTTGCGGGTGTCACGAGGGAGATTCCCGCGATCCCCAGAAAATGTCGTCGATGCATTCTTGTCACCTCCATGATGTTCTATTCCTAAATATGCCGACGGCGCCAAAGGGTTACATTACGAATCGTTCATGTTTGGCATGTTCGGCACGTTCGGCATCAGGCGCCGGTGCCGGCGAGGTGGAACGTGAACGTGGTGCCCTGATCGAGCTGGCTCGACGCTTCGATCATACTCTGGTGGAGCTCGAGGATGCGTTTCGAGATGGCGAGGCCGAGCCCGCCGCCGCTGTCGCTCCCCTCTTCACCGGGAACCTGGTGGAAGCGCTCGAAGATGTGAGGGAGTTGGTCGGCAGGGATACCTACGCCGCTGTCTTGGATCTGGACTCGTACCCGGCGGTCTTCGAGGCTCAACATGATGGCGATGTCGCCGCCTTCGGGGGTGTGGCGCAGGGCGTTCGCGATGAGGTTTTGGAGCACGCGTTCGATGAGGCGGATGTCGGCGCGGACGAAAGGCAGCCGCTCGCCGAGCTCGGCGGAGAGAGCGACACCTTTCTCTTGGGCGCGGAGCTGGAAGTCCTGAACCACGTCTTGGACGAGCTCTTGGAGCGAGAACGACTCGAGCTCGGGGCGGACTTCTTTGGCGTCGAGCTTGGCGAGCTCGAAGAGCTCGGTGACGAGGTTTCGGAGGCGCTCGCTGTTTCTCAGCGCGACAGCGAGATATTCGCGCCGTTCGTCGGGTGAGAGCTCCGCTTGCTTGAGGCCGAGGGTCTCGAGGTAGCCGTGGAGCGAGGCGAGCGGGGTTCGGAGATCGTGCGAGACGTTCGCCACGAGCTCGCGGCGGAGCGCGTCGGTGCGCTCGAGCTTGTCGACTTGCTCTCGGATGACGTGGGCCATGGAGTCGAACGAGGCCGCGAGGGCGTCGATCTCGTCGCCGCCGACGGCGTGAGCGGGCAGGGCGACGGAGCCGCCGCTTTCGTGACGAAAGCGATCCATATCGAGCGCGAGACCGTTGAGTCGGCGCGTGAGGAGCCGGAACGAGACGAGAGCGACGGCGACGATAAAGATGAAGGCGAAGGCGGCGAGGCCGGTGCCGAGGCGAAGGATGGTGCTGCCCAAGACCATCTGCGCGGCGGAGTCGTACTCTTCGCTCGCGAGAATGATGTAGATGAAGCCTTCGCCTTCGACGGGCGCGACAGAGAAGATCTTCTGGCGCGTGTGGTCGCGAGGATCATCACCGAGGATCGGCAGGACGTCGGTCGCTAGAAATTCGCGGATGGGCTCGAGCGAGACCGTCTCCCTGACGACGGCGTCGGGGGGCGCGGAGAACGCGAGGATCTTGCCGGCTTCGTCGAGCAAGTAGAGCTCGATGCTGGAGTTGACGACCATCAGCATGTGGAAGACGTCTTTGAGGACCGTCTCGTTGACGACGCCGTCGGCGAGAAGGATCTTCTCTTTGACGAGGTGCTCGGCGAGGTCGTGGTTGAGCTTTTGCTGAGTCTCCTGGAAGTGGCGCTCGGTGGTGTAGAGCGTGAGCGTCACGTAGACCACGCCGAGCGCGAAGAACAAGCTCAGCGAGACCGCGGCGATTTTTGCGTAGAGAGTGTTCATGGCTTACCCCGCGTCGCCGGGATCGTGAAATTTGTAGCCGACGCCCCAGACGGTCTGAACATAAAAAGGCTCGGCGGGGTCGTGCTCGATCTTCGAGCGCAGCCGGTTGATGTGAGAGTTCACGGTGTGTTGGTAGTTGTCCTGGCCGTAGCCCCACACCCGGTCTAAAAGCTCAGCGCGGGTGTAGACCCGACCGGGGTGTGAGGCAAACTGTGCGAGAAGGTCGAACTCTTTCGCGGTGAGCTCGACGGCTTTGCCGGAAAGCTCGACCCGGCGCTTGTCGAGCGTGATCGCGAGATCGCCGAACTCGATGCGGTTGGGGGTGTCGGGGCTTTTCGGCTGAGCCATGGCTTCGACCCGGCGGAAGATCGCCTTGGTGCGCGCGACGAGCTCTCGAACGCTGAAGGGCTTGGTGAGGTAGTCGTCCGCGCCGAGCTCGAGGCCGACGACGCGGTCGGTCTCAGCCGTTTTCGCCGTGAGCATGAGGATGGGCGTGTACTCCGGCCGCGCGCGGAGGCGGCGGCAAATCTCGATGCCGTCCGTGCCGGGAAGCATGAGGTCGAGCACGACGAGGTCGAAGGGGTCGTTGAGCGCTTTGACGAGACCGTCGGTGCCGTCGTGGGTGATCGTGACCTCGCAGCCGCTTTCCACCAGGTGAAGCTCCACCAGACTCGCGATATCGCGATCGTCTTCGACGACTAGGACCCGCTGCATGGTGCCAGTTATAGACCGAAATCATCACGAAAGGATCACGTGGCACTGCCGCAGAAAAAAGGGGGCAGACCCCGTTCTTTTTGTCCCAAAGGGCGTGGGTCGCGCGCAGATTGTTCGGCGAAAAGGGGTCAGACCCCATTTGGGGCTGCTATTCTTGGCCCATGGTGGGGCTTTGGGGTGACTTGAAGCTAGGGCTTTCGCTGCTTGGGAAGCGACCGGGGTTGAGTGCGCTCATCGTCACGCTGTTGGCGGTGAGCGTCGCTGGAAACGCGGCCATGTTCTCTCTCTTCAACGGGCTCTTCCTCACGCCGCTCCCCTTTAGCAAGCCGGATCGCCTGGTGCACTTGGACGAAGCTGCGCCGGAGTGGGGGCGCGATCGTGTGTCCGTGTCGTATCCGGACTTCGACGCCTGGCGGGCGGACAACCGCACGTTCGAAGCGATAGCGGTGTATCGCAGCGACAGCTATAACCTCGCGAGCGCTGGGACGGGCGCACCGCGGCGGGTCAAGGTCGCGCGGGTATCTCACGACCTCCCCCACGTCTTGCGGGTCGAGCTTCTCTCGGGGCGCCCGTTCGCGCCGCAGGAAGACCGACCCGGCGGCGCGAAGGTCGCCCTCGTCAGCGCAGCGCTCTGGCGCGATTACTTTGGCGGGAGCCTAGAAGTGCCTGGCACCGTCGTATTTCTCCATGGCGAGCCGACCACGGTCATCGGCGTACTCCCTCAAAGCGCCGAAATCCTCGAAGACGCGGACCTGTGGATCCCGCTCGCCACCGACGTCGATGAGAACCCCGACGCGTGGTACCTGAGAGGTATCGGCCGATTGAAAGAAGGCGTCACCGTCGACGAAGCCCAGATCGATCTCGCACGGGCTCACGAGCGCGTCGGAACGGCACTCCCTCTACACGCGAAGACCGTGCCGGTCGTTGTTCCCCTCGTCGATCGATTCGTCGGTGAGTATCGACAGGGCACCCTCGCCCTCGGCGCTGCCGTAGCCCTCGTGTTGCTGCTGACCTGCGCGAATGTCTCCGGCCTGATGTTGGTAGGTGCCGCGTCCCGTAAACGCGAGATCGGAGTGCGACTGGCGCTCGGCGCGTCACGAAAGCGCCTCGTCCGTCAGCTTCTCATCGAGAGCCTCATCCTCGCCTCGGCCGGCGGCATCCTTGGCGCCGCGCTCGGAACCGCCGCCGTCAACCTCGCCGTGGCACGACTTCCGGAAGTCATTCCGCGCTGGGTCAGGTACGATCTCGACCTACGGTTGCTCGCGTTCAGCGCGCTGGTCATTCTCGCTGCGACCGTCACCTCCGGCCTCGTCCCTGCTCTGTCCGCGGCGAGGACCGACATGCATCACGCGTTGCGACTCTCAACCGGAGGGGGCACGCATAGCCGCGGATCCAGACGGCATCTCTCCCTCCTGGTCACTGTCGAAGTAGCGTTAGCGACGACCCTTCTCGTGGCCACGACTCTCGTCGCCTCGAGCTTTCGCGAGGTTTTGCTCGTGGAGCCGGGTTACCACCTCGACGGCGTTCTGACGTATCGGATCACGTTCCCGGAGTCTCGTTATCCCGACTCCGACGATCGGCGACGCTTTATCGATGAGCACCTGGAGGACCTCCGCGGTTCGGCCGGCGTCATCGACACCGGCGCGGTCAATACCGCACCCCTTGGACCTCATGAAGGCACCCTGATAGAGATCGACGGCGACCAGCCGGTCGATGAGAGCGCGCCGAGCCCCGCGGTGCTCACACGCATCGCAACGCCGGACTACTTCCGAGCGATGGGCGTCGTCATGATGATCGGAGACGTTCCGCACGCGGACGTCGAGGTGGCGGTGAACGCGTCTTTCGTCGAGAGGTACTGGCCGGGCGCTGAGCCGGGCGACGCGATCGGTAGAAGGCTTCGCGCGCGGGGCACCGACGAGTGGCTCACCGTCGTCGGTGTCACGAACGACGTCCGACACTACGGACTGGCGAGCGAGACACGAGCCGGCATCTACCTCCCCCATCAACGTTTTACGCCCCGAGTGATGACGTTCGTCATCCGAGCGCGCGGCGAGCCGTCCATGCTCGTGCAGACCGCTCGGGCGTCGGTAGCACGGCTCGATCGCGAGCTGCCTACCTACGCAAGCCGTACCATGCGTGAACGCGTCGCGGTCTCGCTTTGGCCTCAGCGAGCAGGGTCGTGGTTGGTGTCGGGATTCTCGGTTTTCGCGCTGATTCTCGCGCTAACCGGGATCTACGGCGTGACATCGCACGCCGCACGCGAGCGAGACCGAGAGCTCGGTATCCGCACTGCACTCGGAGCGCAGCGCCCGGAGCTGCTTCAGCTGATCGTGCGAGAAGGGATGCGGCCCGTGCTCATCGGCACGATACTCGGTGTCTTCGCGAGTCTCGCGGCGAGTCAAACCCTCTCAGCCTTTCTCTTCGAAGTCAGCGCCTCGGACGTTCGCGTACACGCGAGTGTCGCTTTCGCGCTAGCCGCCGCTGCGCTCCCCGCGTCCGTGGCCCCCGCGGCGCGGGCGATTCGGAGCGATCCGATGTCGGTCCTGCGAGGCGACTAGAGGAAAGAAGCGGGCACGGGGCTCGTTTGACTGAGTTGTTTCGTCGGGAGTTGGGAAGCGCCCGTGCCCGCCACTTGCGTCAACGTCTAGCGGACGCGCTTGACGATGATCTGTGCCACTGGGTTGCGCCAGTCATAGCCGGCGGGACGGATGTCGCCGATCCCGTGGATGCCGTTATGCACGTGGACGAAACCTTCAGCGCCTTCGGTGTCGCGCGCGTTGCCGCTGTCCGGGCCGCACGGGGGTCCCGGCACGAAGCCGCAGTCTTCGTTATTGCCTTCGCTCCCGGCGTCGTAGCCGACGGCGGTCCATGAAGTTTTGGCGCCCTTCCTCGCGGGCAAGCTGTTGCCGTTGATGGCGTAGAACGCATCGTTCGTACCGACGAGCATGCCGGCAACGCTGAATCGGCCGAAGCGGTGCTTCGAACGAATCTCGAACACTTGGCTTTCGCCCGGCAGGATCGGACCGTCGGCACCGACCACGTCGGCGACATTGTGGAGTCCGCCGAGCAAGCCGGCGAGAGCTCCGTTCATCCCATTCTCCGCGAGATCGGCAAGCTCCTCACTCGACGCTTGGCCGAGCTTGAACATGACGTTGCGGCCGCGATGGGTCGCGGCGAGCGCGGGGCTAAAGATCTGCGCTTTGGTCAAGTTGGTGATCTTCACGCGGTAGACGCGCTCATGACCCCCTTGATCGGCGCTGGTGACAGCACCCAGAAACAACATGGCCGCTGCCGATAAGACGGCGCCCAGAACGGTCCAACGGACGTAGCGAAACTGCTTTGTCATCATCGAAATTCCTCCTGCTGTGTTGAGAAGGCTCGAATGTTAAAGAGCGGCCGTCCGGAAACCGTCACGCAAACATCCTTTTTCTGTAACATCTATGGCAAGCTCGGGTAGACCGCCTCGAAGCCCACTTGCCGAGCAGCGCGCGCAGGCACTATCCTCGCGCTCATGAGAACGTTCGTTGCACTAACTTTGGTCCTGACGGGTGTCGCTTTCGGCCAGGACGACTGGCCGACGCACGGCGGCGATCCAGGCGGGATGAAGTACTCACCTCTCGACGGCGTCAACAAAGCCAACGTCTCGAAGCTTCAACAGCTTTGGACGTGGGACACCGGCGATCGGCCCATTTCCGGCTCGCGCACGGCTTTTCGAGGCGACGACGTCACGCCCGGCAAGTTCCAAGGCACGCCGCTGATGGTCGGAGGCACGCTCTACATCGCGACTTCTTATAGCCAAGTCGCCGCGCTCGACCCGGAGACCGGCAAAGAGCTGTGGCGCTTCGACCCCCGCGCCTATGACTGGGGCATGCTCGCGCGAGGGTGTGGGTTTTGCCATCGCGGAGTCGCGGTGTGGACGGACGGCGAAGAAGTCCGGGTCTTCATCAATACGCGTTGGAGGCTGATTGCGCTCGATGGGCTAACCGGCGAGCCCATCGGAGGCTTCGGCCATCGCGGCGAGGTAGACCTCACCGAAGGCTTGATCTGGGAAGTCAACAAGATGCACTACACGAACACATCGCCGCCGATGATCTATGACGACATCGTGATCGTCGGTAGCGGCGTTCCGGACAACCGCATCTACAAGCGAAACCCGCCGGGCGATATCCAAGGCTTCAACGTCAAGACCGGCGAGCGGGTGTGGAGCTTTCACACGATCCCGCAGCAGGGCGAGTTCGGAAACGACACCTGGGAGGACGAATCCTGGTCGTACACCGGCTCGAACAACGTGTGGGCGCCGTTCACGATCGACGCCGAGCGAGGGCTCGCGTTTTTCCCGGTGTCGACGCCGAACAATGATTTTTATGGCGGGCACCGTAAGGGCGACAACTTGTTCGCAGAGTCGCTGCTCGTCCTCGACGCGAAGACCGGCAAGCGCAAGTGGCACTTTCAGACCGTGCATCACGGCGTGTGGGACTACGATCTACCGTCGCCGCCGAACCTCGTAGACATCGAGGTCGATGGAAAGAAGATCGCCGCGGTGGCATTGGTAGCGAAGACCGGCTACACCTACGTGTTCGACCGGGAGACGGGCGAGCCGGTGTGGCCCATCGAAGAGCGCCCCGTACCGCCAAGCGCAGTGCCAGGAGAGAGGCTGTCGGAGACGCAGCCGATCCCCACCAAGCCGCCGCCGTTCGGACGGCAAGGTTTCACCGAGGACGACCTGGTCGACTTCACACCGGAGCTTCGCGCGAAAGCGAAAGAGGCGGTGGCGAAGTTCAAGATGGGTCCGTTGTACACACCGCCGTCGTTGGAAGGCACTCTCTTGATGCCGGGCGTGTGGGGCGCGGCCAACTGGGGCGGCGCGGGATTCGATCCGGAGACCGGCATCCTCTATGTGAAAGCGACGAACTGGCCGTTCGTGTTCCGGGTGCACGAGCCGGAAGCGGGGAGCGCCGATGCGGATTACACCGGCGCCGGTTTCACGACCGTGACGATCGAAGACGGTATCCCGGTCCACAAGCCGCCGTACTCGACGCTCACCGCGATCAACCTCAACGAGGGTGATCACGAGTGGCAGATTCCTTTGGGCGACATGCCGTCGTTGAGGAAGCACCCGGCACTCGCCGGCGTCGATTTTCCGCCGACAGGGATCGGCCCGCCGCAGCATGGTCAATCGGGACCACTGGTCACGGCCGGAGGCTTGGTCTTCATCGCCGCGTCGGGGCCTCACTTGTACGCGTTCGACAAAGCGACCGGTGAGGAGCTGTGGGCGGGCGAGCTCGGAGGCGGCGGGTTCGGAAACCCGATGACCTATCAGACCAAGGATGGAAAACAGGTCGTCATCATCGCGGTATCGCAGTCGGACGGCTCGGACGCGAAGCTCATCGCATACTCAGTCGGCGGGGTCGGCGAGTGATCGCAGCGTCCGTGATGGCGCTCGCGCTCGCGCAAGCGCTGCCGCACGTCACCGTCCTCGCTACCGGTGGCACGATCGCGAGCCGCTACGACGAAGCGCAGGGCGGGTTGGTGCCCGCGCTGACGGGAGAAGATCTGGTGGCGGCCGTGCCAGGCCTCGACGAAGTCGCCACGGTGAACGTCGAGCAGATCGCGAACATTGGAAGCCCGGACATGACGCCCGCGATCTGGATGACGATCGCCGCTCGGGCCAACGCGCTCCTCGCTACGAGTGAGGTCGACGGCATCGTCATCACCCATGGGACCGACACGCTGGAAGAGACCGCCTACTTCTTGGACCTCACGGTCACGAGCGACAAGCCGGTCGTCATGGTCGGCGCTCAGCGAGCAGCGTCTTACTTCGACCCCGACGGGCCGCGGAACTTGCTCAACGCGGTCGCGGTCGCCGCCTCGGAGGAGGCGCGCGGCATGGGCACGATGGTCGTCATGAATGGTCAGGTCAACGCAGCGCGAGAGGTAAC
Organism: Acidobacteriota bacterium; assembly: GCA_029263435.1. Lineage (GTDB taxonomy): Bacteria > Acidobacteriota > Vicinamibacteria > Marinacidobacterales > SMYC01 > JAJCXL01. Next base: position 13,831 of record JAJCXL010000006.1, read on the forward strand.
CAAAACCAACACCATCGCGCGCGAGACATTCAAGACCCTGGAGTTCGGAGCCCTCGGCGTCGCGAACCTCGGCGGCGTGAAGTTCTACCGAAAGCCTCTGCGGCGGCAAAGCATCCCGGTGAGCGCGGATGCCGAGCTTCCGACCATCGACATCGTCTCGCACTATGCCGGTGCGAACGGAAGCGTGATTCGCGCGTTGATGGCGAGCGACGACGCCCCGGACGCGCTGGTGATAAACGCTACCGGGCTGGGGCATACGAGCATTCCCATGTTCGATGCGATCGCCGAGGTGCGCGCCCGAGGCATCCCCGTGGTCATCACCTCTCGCGTCTACACCGGCCGCATCATGGCGTTTTACGCGGGCAAAGGAAGAGGCATCGCTTTTCGCGAGATCGGTGCTCTGTTCGCCGACAACTTGACCGCACAAAAAGCGCGCATTCTCCTCATGCTCGCGATGACGAAGACGAAAGACCCGGCCAAGTTGCAAGAGTTCTTCGACCGTTAGCGGACAGCTAGAACGCCAACTGAGAAGACCCGGCAATGTTCTTTCACGGCCCTACTCGCGTCCTCGTCGTCTTGCTACTGTTGCACCTCCCGCAGCTCTATATCGGCTGGAGGCTCTTCGTCGCGGTTCCCGCGCGAGCAAGATGGCCCCTGGCAATGACGCTGGTTGCATTGCAGCTTCCGTGGACGCTATTTCTCGCGGGTTGGATGTCGACGCCTCCTCTACTTCAAGCGTTGGGAACGCCTTATCGGGCCGCTTCCGCGTTATGGGTCGCGGGCGCTTTGGCCGCCGCTCTGACGCTAGCTGCAATACGTAGCTTCAAAGCCGTCCGTGGTCGGACTATTAGCGGGTCATCACCCGTCGAGCCGGGACGGCGCAAGGTGCTCGAGCTTCTCACGACGGGGGCGAAGTTCGCGCCGTGGATTGTCGTCGGGTATGGCATCAGGACCGCTTACGTCAACCACCGTGTCACGCGCACCGAAATAGCGATCCCGAATCTCCCTCACGCGTTCGACGGTTTTCGCATCGTCCAGCTTACGGACATCCACGTCTCCGACGACATGCCGCCGGAGCTCATCGAACGCTTCGCCGAGCTCGCCACTGCGCTCGATGCGGATGTCGGGATGCTGACTGGCGATTATCTCGCCTTCGATCAGAGAGGACTCGAGGAATGTGTAAAGGCACTCGCCTCCATCCAAACCCGATCGGGACTGTATGGCTGCCTCGGGAACCACGAGATTCACACCGAAGCCTCCGACAGGATCACCCGAGAGTTCGAGCGGCGAGGGGTGGACGTCCTGCGCGACGAGGCAAGGAACTTCGACTTGAGCCCGGGTGGAGAGAGGCTACGATTCGTGGGCGTCGACTACCAGCGTTCGCGTGAGCGTCCTTTGCGAGGGGTACAGGAGCTGCTTAGCGGGGCAGTGCCGAACATACTTCTATCTCACAACCCAAACGTCTTCCCTCATGCCGCCGAGCTCGGCTTCGACCTCACCCTCTCCGGGCACACCCACGGTGGTCAAGTGAGGATTGAGATTCTCGAAAAAGCTATCTCTCCTTCTCAGTTCATCTCGCCTTACGTTCAGGGACTCTATCGTCGCGGTGGCTCAAACCTCTATGTCAGCCAAGGCGTCGGCACGAGCGGGCTTCCTGTTCGCATCGGCTCACCTCCGGAGATCACCCTTCTCACCTTGAGACGGGCTCCAACCGAACGTGGGTAGTGGGCGGGCCTTCGCCGACCTACAGGTCTACTTCGACCGCTGAGCCTCGTCGAACGAGCGGAACTTGCGCACGCCGGGACGGCGCTTCTCTCGCGCCAGGCGGCTCGCGAACTCCACCAAGCCGAAAGCGATCCTCAGGTTCTCCGGGTCGAGAGGTCGCCTCGGCGCAGGCCCGGGCATCTCCTCAACGGAGCGGAATTTCTTAACCGCCATCAGTCGGGCTCCGCCCTGTCGAAATCCACCAGACGATGGTAGTGGGAGCCCGCTTTCGGGTCCAATTCCCTACTCGCGGAGCTTCTTCAGTCCGCCGAGATCGCGATTGAAGAACGCTAAGCGTCGCCGTGAGAGCGGAGCACACACGCTCCCACGGCGAACGCGATCCTCAAGGGCTGATCAATGAATGCCGGAAGTTCGCCACGGTCCACAACGTCTGGATCATCGCATCCACGGCGTTCACGGGTTTGATGAAGGGGCCGCCGGTCATGCCGAGAGGCCACCCCTGATAGCTCGCCAAGGGATCGGACAACCGAGGTAGTCGCGGGCAATTCTTCTCCGGCAGAAAGTCCGCGCACAGGTCGTTGTAAGCCATGACGGTACGCCGGAGAACCGGCACCATGACGAAGCCGTGCCCCGCCTCGACTGGATTGGTGCTCTGGTCCACGTACCAATCGTGATTGAGACCGGAGTTGTGCCCGATTTCATGGATCAACGTAAACCCCCGCACTCCGCAGCGAAGTCTCACGACGTTCTTTCCGAAAGCGCTCATCTGGCCGCGGCCCTCTGAAGTGTACGACTGTTCTTCCGGGGTAATGATCTGCGGTAAGTGGCGTCCTTTCCCACAAACGTCGAAGTTGCTTTTGCCCTCGACAATCAAACTGGTCAGGTCCGCGTGATACTCGTCGCCGAGAGGAAGCAGCTCTTCGAACCAATCATCTCCGGAGTTCATGCGCTCGATCATCGTCGCAGGGCTGACATCCGGCTCTGGATCCTTTAGCTCCACGGTATGCACGATGTTCAGGAATGTCGGGACGCCGCTTACTTGAATCACGTAGTTCGCTTTGTCCATGGAGTGCTGGATCGCCGTGTGAATGTCGGTGGCCGTGGGTATCGGATCGCCGTTCGAATCCGTCAGGGTGGCGGCGGCGACCTTCGCGTCCGTGGTGTAGGCCACCATGATGTCGATGCGCCCGCCGGAGTCCGTGATCGTGCGAATCTGAGTGGGACCGACGTGCTCTATGACGAACGGTCTCTTGTTCTTGCGAAAGTTCCGTCGACCGCGCGCGCCGGCTCGGGCCGGGTTCGCAACCGGTGGGTTCGCGTCGACCGCAAGAAGGTCGTTCACGTCTCCTTTTCTAGCCAATTCGTCGGCGTCGCCGCCGAGCTCATCGACGTCTATCTGCATCAGCTCGAAGATGCCGCTGTTGAGCGCGCGCAGGTGGTAGACGTCGGCTCCGACGTGAACCGTACCCATCATCACACCGTCCACGACCGTCAGAATCACATCCCCGATTTCTTCACTTGGGATATAGCCGAACCAAGTGTGCCGGCCTCTTGCGGAGCTCTTCATTTGCACTAGCCGCGCATCGACACTAGCGCCATCGAACAGTGCGATACGCAGTTGGCGTCGAGGCCTCCTGGAGCGCTCTCCACGGCGTCGCGGCTCGAAGAGCTCGTCGACGTCGACAGCGACGAAGCGCCGGCGCAGCGTGCCAGGCTCGCGGACAGGCGTTTGCTTGACTCTGTCCTCCGGAACAGCAGTGAAGAGAGAGAGCGGAGCTGGTCGTCCGCTCGTGACGCGAGGCTGGCGAGAAGATGCCGCCGCCTGTCCAGCGGAAGCGCTGGTGAGCCCCAAACCTCCCACCATCACCGCGCCGGCCGCGATGAACCCCCACTTTGCTTGCAACCAAGGCTGTTTCGTTGTCACGTGTAGCTCCTTTTCAACATGGATCGCCATCCCGTCGTTTTGATGCGGAGCCCGGCATCGTTTGCGCACGAAATCCATGCGCCCCCCAATCCAAAACCTCGATGCCGAGCTCCGGCCTTACTCCACTAGAGGACAGCGCGCGGCATCTTGCTCACGTGTTTTGTTTGTTGGAGCGTAGAATGTTCTAGTGCGGAGAAACAGTGCGTGGTTCGTCGTAGGGCTCGTCCGTATCATCGGGCTCTGGTCTGCGCTCATGGCGTGTCGGCCGGCGCCTGCGGTCGACGGCGTCCGCGTCCTTCGAGCCGAGCTCTGGGGCGCCGCCTACCAGGCGGGTATCCGGGAGAACGACCTCATCCTCTCCTGGCACCGCGATAGCGAAAGCGGGCCGGTACGCTCTCCGCTCGACATCGAGCTCGCGATCCTCGAGCAAAGCCCGCGCGGCGAGGTCGAGCTGTCGTATCAGAGAGACGGGCACGAGCACCGGGCCGCACTCCGCCACGCCGATTGGGCGCTGACCACCGCTCCCCTCGAAAGCGATGCTTCGGTGTGGCATCGAGTGGAGCAAGCGCGTGCTGTGCACGCTTCGAGCGAAGCCGAAGAAAGGGGTGGTCACGTCGCCGAGCTCCTTCGCGATCTCGATGACCCCCGTTTGACCGGCGTCCTCCTCGAGCACGGAATGCAACCAGTGCAGGGTTTCCGGCTCGCTGACTTTGAAGACGGCGTTCAACACGTTCGTGCTCAGCTACCAGGCTCTCCCTTGTTGGGCTGGCACTTGGACTGGCTCGGCTGGTCGCAGCATCTCGCCTTCGATGAGCGCGCCGAGGAAACACTCCGAGAAGCGCTCGCGCTGTACGAAGCGCTTCCAAACGCGGAGGTCGAGCGCTCGCAGGTGTTGAATCATCTGGCGAATCACGAGCTACGCCGCGGCAACTACGAGGCCGCCGAAGTGCTTTACCGTGAGGCACACGCGGTCCGTGCCAAGCTCGCCCCCGGTTCGCCCAGAAACGGAGCCTTGCTCGGAAACCTCGGACTCGCACTGCGGCGACAGGGCCGTCTCGATGAGGCAGAGCGAACAACGCTGGAAGCGCTCAGGGAAGGATCGAAGTTTGCGCCGCGAGGGTTGCACATTGGCTACCCACTTCGAAACCTCGGGCTCCTCGCGTTGGACAAAGGGGACTACGACGCCGCTCAAAGCTACTACGAGCAAGCGCTCTCGATCTTCGAAGAAGTGCGCCCCGACAGCGTCGAAGTCGCCGGCATGACGCTCAACCTCGGCAATATCGCAAAGGACCGAGGCAAGCTCCAAGAGGCGGAACGACGTTATCGCCACGCGCTCGAGCTTTGGAGCGCACTCGAGTACAACCCGTTGGCTTACGCGTCGTGCCAACACAATCTCGGGCAGGTACTTCTCCAACAAGGACGACTCGCTGAGGCGAAAGATCACCTCGAGGCAGCGCTCGCGATCAAAGAGCAACGCGTCGCCGGAAGCCCACTCGTCAGCACGACGCTGTTCAGCCTCGGGGTGCTATCGAGACAGCTCGGGGAGCTCGACCGAGCCGAAGCGCTACATCAACGGGCGCTTGCGATCCGCAGAGCGGTCACCCCTGACACCGCCGACACCGCGGAGAGTCTCTTCGCCTTGGCACGCGTCGCGGACGATCGAGGTCTGGTCGAAGTGGCGTTGAGCCGGCGGCTCGAGGCGGTGGAGATACTCGAATCGCAGCGAGATCGATTGGTGTTCGGCGACGACGAGCGGTCGCGGTTTTCGGCGCGCTTTCATGAGGAGTATCGCGCGCTCGCGGAGTTCTTCGTGGATACGGGACGCGCCAAGGAAGGGTTCGAGTTTCTCGAGTCGTCGCGCGGGCGCTCGCTCCGGGCGCTGATGTCGCAAAGAGAGATCAGACGCGGCGCTCTTCGTGAGCTGGTGAGTGAGCGCAAACGAGCGGAGCAACGCCTTTCGCGAGTCCGCTCTCGTCTCGCACGGGCGCCGGCGGGAGACGACGCGGTGTTTCGTACTCTCCACGCAGAGCTTCAAGAGCTTCAAGCCGACATCGATGACGTACGTGAACGGATGGGCCGCGCTGTCCCGGCGATAGCACTCGAAGACGCCCTCCGTGAGTTCTCGACGGAGAAGGCTCGCAGCGCGCTCTTGCCAAGTACGAAGCTGCTGTCGTACTCGGTAGGACCGGAGCGTACACTCGTCTTCATCGTGAGTGCGGCAGGTACCGAGGGGCCCGACGTTCAGGTGCGCGAGATCGCGGTCGAGCGTGATGCGTTGGCAGCACTCGTGGAGAGGTTCCGCGCCTTCATCGAGCGCGGTCGGGTGACGACCGAGATCGAGCCGGCGCTTCTTCGCATCGGCCACGAGCTCTACCGGACGCTTTGGGCTCCGTTGGAAGAAGACCTTCGCGACGTCGAGCGAGCGGTCATCATCGCCGAAGGGCCGCTCCTCTCACTTCCTTTCGCAGCGTTGGTCGAGAGCGTCGAGTCGCGGACGTTTCTGGCCGAGAAGATGGCTCTGAGCTTTGCGACCTCCGCCGCCGTGCTGACAGTGCAGTCGGAAGAGCCGAAGAACCCCACTCTCGCTCTCGTCGCTCTGGGCGATCCCGACGCATCGGCGTCCAGGGCGAAGCTCCCTCATGCGCGCGAAGAGGTCGCGAAGATCGCGAAGTTGTTCTCGGGTGAGCTGGGCATTTATCAAGGGAGTGAAGCGACGGAAGCGCAGTACAAAGCCGAGGCATCCAGCGCACGCTTCGTTCATGTGGCGGCACATGCGGAGCTAGACGAGCAATTCCCATTGAGCTCTGCGATCGCACTGGCGCCCGGAGGCGGGTCGGGCCCGGTGAGTGAGGACGGAAGACTTCACGCCTGGGAGGTCATCGAGCAGTTACAGCTCCAGGCGGAGCTGGTCGTGCTATCGGGCTGCGACACCGGACGCGGACGCGAGCTTTCCGGGGAGGGAATGCTCGGGTTGGAGCGCGCCTTTCGGGTGGCGGGCGCGGAATCCGTGCTCGCGTCATTGTGGCAGGTGTCGGACCGCTCCACCTCGGAGCTCATGGTGCGTTTCTACGAAGAGCTCCAAAGCGGAACGGCGACGGACCTGTCGCTGGTGGTGGCGCAACGCCGGCTCGCGGAAACAAAGACCTGGGGGCACCCCTACCACTGGGCTGGGTTCCGCCTCAGCGGGAGCCCGACCGGCGGAAGCGCCCGCGCTACTCCGGGGTCAGCTCAAACGCCGCCAACGGCGATGCCGTAGTGTCGCCGACGGCGTCCGTCTCGAAGACGCGCCAGTAGTAGCGGCCCGGCGGCGTGTCGATATCTCTCGGCCATGGCAGCGATGTCGACATCGACTCGCGGCTCTTCCAAATCGGAGCGCCGGCGTCATCGAGAAGCTCCACCGAGAATCGACTTCCTTCCACCGCCGGCTCGAAGTCGAAGGACGCAGGGCGTTGTCGAAGCGTGCCTACCGGCCCCAGAGGCTCGGGACGCGAGGGGGCGGACGATCGCACCGTCACGTCCGTCGAGGTCCGCGGCGAGAGCACGTTGACGCTCACCGCGATGAGAAGCGCCGCGGCGGTCGCGAGGATCCCGCCCACCCACCAGCGCGACGTCGCCCGGTGGCTTTCGCCGGTCAGGACGCGGGCGCGCTCCGGGTCGACGGTGAGCGCCTCTCTCTCGAGCGCGTGGAGTCCGCGAAGCAAGCGCGCGCACTGAGCGCAGCGGGACGCATGATCGAGCACGCCGGCCTTATCTTCGGCCGAGAGCTCCCCCATCGCGAGCTTCTCCCAAGCGTCGTCATCGGGATGGCCGTTCGTCAGCCGGCCGTAATGCTCTCGGAGGACGTCGTCAGCGGGCATCGATCCCTCTTCCGGCAAGTCTTCGTCGCAAATCCGTCATTCCGCGCGCGATCAGATTTCGCGCTTTATTGTAGCTCCAGCCTTGAAAGTCCATGATCTCGTCAACAGGAAAACCCGCAAGATGGAGTCGAACGGCGCGGGCGCGCTCGGGTCTGAGAGCGTCGATCTCTTCGTCCAGGGTTTCAGCGAGCTCTTTACTATGAAGCCGGGCATACGGATCATCGCGCCGGGGCGCGGCCGGCTCGAGCGCCAAAGGAGACTCCGCCGCTCGAGAGTCGCGTTTGAGTGCCCGGATGGTCTCTCGGACCGCCGAACGATAGATATAAGTGCTGGGATGCTCGATGACGTCTTCTTGGCGGTGCCTCTTCCACAAATCGGCGAGAAGACGCTGTTCGACGTCAGGGCCCAAGCGCTCGGCGCTGGTGCCGGCCACTTTTCTGACGACACTGCGGATGAGACGGGCGTAGGTGCGAACGAGCTCCTCGAACCGCTCTTCCTTCGAGTCCGCGGGCGGATCAGTCGGCTCTCGCACCCGACGAGTATAGCTGCCCCACCTCAACCCGGAAGACGATCTGGCGGGGCCGGCGGGGGCGGCCGCCTTGCGGACGGCTACGACCGGGCGGCGAGGACGAAAGTGCTGACTCAATCTCATGAAACCACTTGGGGACTTCTCTACGGATAGAGACGTCGGGCCCGTGATTTACTCAGGAGCCGACAAGATCTTTTCTTGCGCGGGGAAGAAACTCGCGACGACCGCTAGCTGATAGGGATGTTGCGTTCTTGGGGGAGCAAGCTGTCGGTCTGCTCGACGACGAGGGTGCCGACGCCTTCGGCGGTGAAGACTTCGAGAAGCAAGCTGTCGGGCTCGTTGAACGAGATGATGTGAACCCGGTGGAC
>JAJCXL010000007.1 GCA_029263435.1 Acidobacteriota bacterium
CATCCGGGTCAAGATGGGATGACCCGTCTCGTTCGATGCCTCAGGCGCCCGGACCGAAGGTCCGGATTCGATAGAACAGGATGAATCATGTTCGATGAACCCCGCGAGTGGATCCAAAAAACTTTGGAAGAGATCCGGCAAGCCGGATTGTACAAACATGAGCGCGTCATCGCGTCGCGCCAGAGCGCGACGATCGCGGTGGACGACTCCGAGGTCTTGAACTTCTGCGCGAACAACTACCTCGGCTTGTCGAGTGACCCCCAGATTCTGGAGGCCGCTCATCAAGGGCTCGACGGGCGCGGGTTCGGCTTGTCCTCGGTTCGTTTCATCTGTGGTACCCAGGACATTCATAAAGAGCTCGAGGCCAAGATTGCGCAGTTTCTAGGCACCGAGGATACGATCCTCTACAGCTCTTGCTTCGATGCCAATGGCGGGCTGTTCGAGACGCTCCTCACGGAGGAGGACGCCATCATCAGCGACGCTCTCAATCACGCGAGCATCATCGACGGCGTCCGATTGTCCAAGGCAAAACGGTTACGTTACGCGAACCGAGACATGGGGGATCTCGAGTCCAAGCTCGAAGAAGCGAAAGATCAGCGTTTTCGGCTCATTGCGACGGACGGCGTGTTCAGCATGGACGGGACCTATGCGCCGCTCGACCAGATTTGTGATCTCGCGGAGCGACACCGCGCGATGGTCATGGTGGACGACTCTCATGCAACCGGCTTCGTCGGCCCGACGGGGAAAGGAACCCCGGAGCTTTTCGGAGTCCGTTCTCGGGTCGATATCGTGACTTCGACACTCGGGAAAGCTCTGGGTGGTGCTGCTGGCGGGTTCACGTCCGGGCGAAAAGAGATCGTGGAGCTCCTGCGGCAACGCTCGCGACCGTATCTGTTCTCCAACTCTCTCGCACCGGTGATCGTATCCGCCGCGAATCGTGCTCTCGACATTCTCGAAACGAGCTCGGATCATCGCAAGCGGTTGATGGAAAATACCGAGCGCTTCCGCCGAGCCATGACCGAGAGCGGCTTCGACGTCGTGGAAGGCTCCCATCCGATCGTGCCAATCATGCTCGGCGACGCGCGTTTGGCCCAAGACATAGCGAGCGACATGTTGAAAGAGGGCGTCTACGTGATCGGGTTTAGCTTCCCGGTGGTGCCGAAAGGACAGGCGAGGATTCGAGTCCAGCTATCCGCGGCTCACGCGCCGGAGCACGTGGATAGAGCGATCGATGCGTTCAGATCGGTTGGCAAGCGCCACGGCGTCATCTAGGGCTTTTCGACGACGCGCCGAAAATGAAAAGCGGCCCGCCCCTTGGTGGGACAGGCCGCTTCGTCACGGATCTGGCAGACGACTTAGTTCTTTACTTCGGTGAACTCGGCATCGACGACGTCGTCTTCGTCGTCCGCCTTCGGTGCCGCATCCGGCTCGCTTGCTTCCGCAGCTTGCTCCGCCGCGTTCTTGGCGTAGAGCTTCTCCGCCATTTTGTGCGATGCGCTCGTCAACCGGTCTCCTGCCTCCTTCATACCGTCGGCGTCCCCGGATTCGAGCTTCTGCTTGGCCTCTGCCAGCGCCTCTTCGACCTCCGTTGCGATCTCCGGCTCGAGATCCGTGCGGCTCTCGTTGAGGGTCCGCTCGGTAGTGAAAACGAGCGTGTCGAGCTGATTCTTCGCCTCCACTGCCTCTCGGAGCTTTTGATCCTCTTCCCGGTGAGCTTCGGACTCTTTGACCATCTTCTCGATGTCCTCGCTGGAGAGTCCGCTCGAGCTGGTGATCGTGATGCTCTGCTCCTTGCTGGTCGCTAGATCCTTCGCGCTCACGTTGACGATGCCGTTGGCGTCGATGTCGAACGTCACCTCGATCTGCGGCATGCCGCGCGGTGCCGAAGGGATGCCGACGAGCTCGAACTGGCCGAGAGTTCGATTGTCCTTGGCCATCTCACGCTCGCCTTGGAGTACGTGGACTCCGACGCTCGGCTGGTTGTCCGACGCGGTCGAGAACGTCTCGCTCTTTTGAACCGGGATGGTGGTGTTTCGGTCGATGAGCTTGGTGAACACGCCGCCCAACGTCTCGATACCCAGTGATAGGGGGGTGACGTCGAGCAGGAGAACATCTTTCACGTCGCCTTGGAGGACGCCCGCTTGGATGGCTGCTCCGATGGAGACCACTTCGTCCGGGTTGACCCCTTTGTGGGGCTCCTTGCCGAATAGCTCCTGGACCAATGCCTGGACCTTGGGAATGCGGGTCGAACCGCCCACCAAAACGACCTCGTCCACTTTGGAAGTGTCGATATTCGCGTCTTTGAGAGCCTGACGAGACGGTGCCAGTGTGCGCTCGAGAAGATCGGCGACGAGCTGCTCGAACTTCGCGCGAGAAAGCTTTAGCTGAAGATGCTTCGGCCCGGCGCCGTCGGCGGTGATGAACGGAAGGTTGATCTCGCTTTCGAGCGATGTGGAAAGCTCGATCTTGGCGCGCTCGGCGGCCTCTTTGAGGCGTTGGAGGGCCATCTTGTCCGCGGCGAGGTCGATGCCTTGATCCTTTTTGAACTCCTGGACCATCCACTCGATGAGTCGTTGGTCGAGATCGTCGCCGCCCAAATGTGTGTCTCCACCGGTGGCCAGCACTTCGATCACTCCGTCACCGACTTCGAGGATGGAGATGTCGAAGGTCCCGCCGCCGAAATCGAAAACAGCGATGGTCTCTTCCGCTTTCTTGTCCAGTCCGTAGGCGAGTGCCGCGGCCGTGGGCTCGTTAATGATGCGCTGGACGTTGAGTCCCGCGATCTTACCGGCATCCTTGGTGGCCTGGCGCTGAGAATCATTGAAATAGGCCGGCACCGTGATGACCGCGTCCGTGACCGGCTCGCCGAGATAGTCCTCGGCGGCCTGCTTCAGTTTTTCGAGGATGAGGGCGGAGATCTCGGGTGGGGAATAGCTCTTGCCTCCCACGTTGACCCGGACGTCTCCGTTCTTTCCCTTGGTCACCTCGAACGGCACCATGGAGGTCTCGCCTTCGACTTCGTCGAAGCGACGACCCATGAACCGCTTGATGGAGTAGACCGTGTTCTCCGGGTTGGTGATGGCTTGTCGCCGTGCGACCTGGCCGACGAGCCGCTGTCCATCCTTATTGAAGCCCACGACACTCGGAGTGACGCGATCGCCTTCCGAGTTCACGATCACTTTCGGCTCACCGCCTTCGATGAGCGAGACGACCGAGTTGGTCGTCCCCAAGTCGATTCCGATTGTCTTTCCCATTTGCGTCTAACCTCTCTTTAAGGTGATTTGTCTAGAAACTCTATGACGCCATTATACAAGATCACAGCCGTGTCTGTCAACCTAAGTTGAGTGTAGCATGACTATATAACTTGACATGCAAAGGCTAATATCATAGAATCTTATTCAACCTCTAAGGGAGGAGCTATAAAGATATGGATTTCAACAAATTCACCGAGAAATCACAGGAAGCGGTGGCAGGTGCGCAGTCCCTCGCCACGCGAGGCGGGCAGCAACAGGTCGAAGTCGAGCATCTGTTCATGGCACTCCTGGAGCAGGAGGGAGGCCTCGCCCCGAAGATTCTTCAACGCGTCGGAGTCGATCCGCAAGGGGTTGTCTCGAGCGTGAAAAGCGAGCTCGACGCGCTTCCGGCCGTGAAAGGCCCCGGCGCCGGTCAACTGTACTTGGGCGCGCGCTTGCGAAGCGTCCTCGAGCGGGCGAGCGAGGAAGCCACCGCGCTTCGGGATGACTATGTCAGCGTGGAGCATCTGCTCTTGGGC
>JAJCXL010000008.1 GCA_029263435.1 Acidobacteriota bacterium
CGAGAGCGCTGGAGGCTCCCCTACGGCCTCATCTACAAGGGCCATGACGGCTCGTACGACGGCCCGATCTCCACGCCCCTCATCGATGGCAACTTGACCTTCGCCCTCGGACCGAGCGGTCGTTTCTTCGCCGTCGACAACCACGATGGTGAGATCGTGTGGTCGACCGATCTCGTCGAGGATCTCGACACCCCCGTGCCTCTTTATGGCTACGCGACGTCTCCCATGCTCATGGACGGCGTCATCATCCTTCAGGTGGGATCGCCCGGTGGAACCGTCGTCGGCTTCGAGCCCGAGACCGGCGAGCGCCTGTGGTCGCTCGGCTCGGACTCCGTCAACGCCCAGACACCCGTACCGATGACCGTAAACGGACGGAGGCAGTTGCTCGCAAGCGGCGACCAGCAACTCCTCGGAGTGGACCCGGCGAGCGGCCAACTGCTCTGGAGCGTCCCCCACCACGGCGCCAACATGCGCGGCGCTTTCACGATGGTTCCCGTCACCGCCGGCGAGGACCGCGTCTTTCTCCGCTACAAGGACCACGAGTCTACGCTTTTCGACTTCGCGGGCGGCACCGAGGCGCCCCGTACCCCATGGGTGGCCCGAACCATCCGCAACACGCACTCCGTGGGCGTCTATCACGACGGCTACCTCTATGGATTCAGTAGTCGTTTCTTGACGTCTGTCGACGCGGCGAGCGGGAAAGCCGCTTGGAAGTCGCGGCCACCTGGGGACGGCTTCCTCGCCCTCGTCGATGGACACCTCCTGATCTTGACGAAAAACGGAAGCGTTCATGTCGTCAAAGCTACCCCGGAGAGCTATCAAGAGATCACGAGCCTGCAAGTCTTCGACGAGCTCGCGTGGACACCACCGAGCTTCGCGAACGGCAGCCTCTTCGTTCGAAGCTTGGGCGCCATCGCCAAGGTCGACCTCCGAAACGCATCGGAGCCCGAAACGACCGATGCGCTCGCCTCGGCCACGAACGCGGTGCCCGCGGGCGACTTCGCCGGCTTTCTCGAAGAGGTGCGCGCCGCCGACGACAAAGCTTCCATCATCGATGCTTATCTCGAGCGCCAGCCTTCCCTTCCCATCGTCGAAGGCAATGAGACGGTGCACTTCGTCTATCGCGGCGAGGCGACGGACGTGGCCGTCGCGGGCGTCATGTTTGGTGCTCGCCAAGAGCGCCCGATGGCGCGGGTCGAAGGCACGGATTTGTTCCATTACTCCACGGAGCTGATCCCAGGCACCCGTATCAGCTATGTGTTCCTGAAGGACTACCAGGACGCGGTCCCGGATCCCCTCAACCCATCGATGGCGCAGTGGGCGGACGTCCTCGGCGAAGACATACGGCTCCAGGCAACGACCGGCGGAAGCCCGCTGGACGTCTCCTCCCTCGCCATGCCTGGCTTCGAGACACCGTCACACCTATTGGAACCTTCCGCCAAGACACGACGCGGAACGTTCGAGTCTCATGAGCTCCACAGCGACGCCATGAATCGCCCGCATACCATCCAGGTCTATCTTCCCGCCGGCTATGAGGACGGCCTCGAGCGCTATCCGGTCGTGTACTTTCACGGCGGAACGAACGCCACCAAGCTCGGCCAGCTCACGCACACACTCGACAACCTCATCGGCCGGAGCCTTCAGCGCGTGATCGTCGTGCTCATCGACCTCCGCGCCGGTCACCTCTTCGTCCAACGCGATACCTATGGCGAGTTTTGGTCCGAGGAGCTCGTGCCGTTTATCGACGAGACCTACCGCACGGTGTCGTCACGAGAGGGCCGCGCCCACTGGGGCACCTACGTGTCCGCCCACGACGCCGCGCACTGCGCGTTTCGCTACCCCGAGCTCGGGTCGAAGCTCGCCGTGCAGACACTCGGCATGTGGGAGTCGGGGTGGGAACGCCTCGTGCCCCTGATCCGCACCGGGGCCGAGCACGAGCTCAATGTCCACGTCGAATGGGGTGTCTACGACGTCCGGAACTTCCATGAAGCCTGGGACCTGCGCGAGCGCTCGCGGAGCTTCGCCGAGTTTCTAGAAGCCCGCGGCTACGCCGTCGAAAGCGTCGAGGTCCCCGACGGCACCGACTGGCCCGCATGGCGCAACCGCACCGGCGCCATCCTCGAGAGCCTCTATCCCCTATCCGAGGGTGATCGCTCGCAGTAACATCGGGGCTGCGTCCACGCCTCCGAGCTAAGCGACTAGATGGATCTCGAGCGCTTCGTCCAACGCTTCGGAGATCGCCGAAAGAGTCTTGACAGTCGGATTCGACCTTCCCGGAGTCTCCAGTTTCTGCACTTGCTGCAGGGTGATTTGTAGACGTTGGGCAAGCTGCTTCTGAGTCAACCCGCGGGACCTTCTGGCCTGTCGAATCATGAGCGGGACGGCAACGTCCACGTACGGATGTATCCAAACGTATCGCTTGCTCTTGCGCGCTTTCGGCGAAGGAATGTCCCACTTGGGGTCTCGCGCTTCCTCGAGATAAAGGGACAGGGCTTCGCGCGCGTTCTCCGCAGCGTCGGGTCGGGTGTCTCCACTCGAGAAACACCCAGGAAGATCTGGGAAGGAAACACTGTAGCTCGAGCCGTCTCTTTCGATGAGCGCTTGATAACGAATCATATGACCTTGACTCCCGTCTGCTTCTCAATCTTCTTCACGAGTCCGATGCCGAGATCCTTGTTGCCGTGAACGGGCACGATGACGAGCTCACAAGCCTCATTCTCGAGTTTCACGTGAGATCCCGACTGGCTCTTGATTGTCCAGCCCGCACGCAGCAGACGCTTGATAATCGCCTTGCCCGATATCGGCACCGCTTCCATTATACAGCATTTATGCTGTATTTGAAACGCAGGGTCGGCCGCAGTCACGCAAGGCGCTCACTGCTTTCACCGGGACGTCTGCGCTCGATAGTAAACCGGCGCCGTCGGAAGGCGATTCACGTCGATCACCTTGCCGCCCTTCATGACGAGCGCGAGCTTCTCGATGTTCGCGATGTCTTCGAGCGGATCCGCCTCGAGGATGAGGAGGTCCGCGATCTTCCCCTTCTCGAGTGTGCCGAGCTCGTCGAGACGGCCGCTCGCGACGGCGCCGTTTCGAGTCGCCGCAACGATGGCCTCGGACGGCGTCATCCCAAGCTCCACGAGTCCTTCGATGGCGAGGATCGTGCCGCGGCCAGGATCTTGAGTCTCGGGTTTGGGTCCGCGCGCGAACTCGGGAGCCGCCGAACGATAGTTGTCCGTGCCGACCGTGGTACGGCATCCACCGGCAATGAGCTTCATCGCGTTCTCGCGCCGGATCTCGAGCCCGTCACCGAGCGAGCGCTCCATCCGCCGGACCTCCGCGGCGGTGCGCTCACGGCTGGCGGCCTTTCCCTGATGCCCGGTTTGAGGACCCGGCCCCTCGTCGAGCGCTTTTTGCGCCGCCTCGCGGGTCTCCAGGTGCTCACGCCACACCTCTCCCGTCATCGTGTTCACCAACATCGAGCAAATCACGTCCCGCTCTCGGAAGAGCCCCACCAGCTCGTCGGTGATCCGGCGCGGCTCGACGATCTCGGGATGCTGCACTAGATCGATCCCGGCTTCGAGAGACAGCCGCAACCCTTCGAGCGACGTCGAGTGCGTCTCCGCGACGAGACCCCGCTTATGCGTCTCTTCCACCAAGACCTTCTGCGCCGCAGGAGAGAACCCGATGAGCGTCGGCATCGACGTGTGCCCGGTGCCCCCGTACTTCACGAAGTCGACGCCCTTGTCGAGGTAGGCGTTGATCGCCACCCGCAGCTCTTCCGGCGTCATATCCATGAGGTCCTCGCCTGCTCCTTGGCTGACGAGCTCGTTCATCTGCTCCTGGAATAGCGTCAAGCCGCTTTCCGGAAACAAGCTGAACGTCATCGAGAACGGCCCGCCCCAACCGACGATGTTCCCCGCCGCGAGAACTCGCGAGCCCTCTGCCTCACCTCGCTCGATCCGATCCCGAACCTCCACGAGTGGCGGCAAGACGCCGTAGCTGTCCCTGACCGTCGTGACTCCAACTTTCAGGTGTAGCTGGGCGGCCTCCAAAACGATCTCGTCCTGCCGATCGTGATACCGCACCAGGCTCTCGTAGCGTTCCGGCGTGTGTCCGCCGTACAGCGACAGGTGCACGTTCGTATCGATGAAGCCAGGCGTCACGAACTGGCCGGCGGCATCGATGACCTCCGCGCCCTCGGGAACCGCGACGTCGGCATCCGGCCCCATCGCCACGATGCGGTCGCCTTCGATGACGATGACGCCACCGACCACCGGCGCCCCGCCATTGCCGTCGATGAGGGTGGCTCCCACGATGGCCGTCTGTCCTTGCGCGACGCTCGACGCGACCATCACTATGAGCAATAGCAAGAGCGTTTCGATCGTGATTCGCGTCCTCATCGGGACCTAACGAACCGAGCGATAGATTCGAGCGCGACATCATCGACCGCAAGGGACTGCCAAATGCCGATGTGATCGCGCTCTGCGATCTCGACCGTCTCGACATGGCGGTGCCCCTTACCAACGAGGGCTTTCTTCAAATCTTCGTTCTGCTCTCGGCGCCACGGGTCATCTCCGTCCGCGTAAACGAGCAACATCGGCGGAGCGTCGCCTCGCACGTAACGCGACGGCGAAGCGTCCTTCCAGACCGCCACGTCCGTCCCCCAGACATCTTTCGGCCGATCGGGCGCGATGAGGTCAACGTAAAAGAAACCGCTAATAGGAGCAGCGCCCGCGACATCCGCCGGGCTCATGCCCTCGGCTTTCAAGTAGCGCGGGTCCAGCACGAGAAGCGCTGCCAAGTAGGCGCCGGCCGAATGTCCGGATAAGTAGAGCTTGGCCGGGTCGCCGCCATGGTCTCCGATGTGATCGCGCACCCACGCGACCGACCTCGCCGCGTCTTCGGTATGTCCCGGATGCTCGACCGTCGGCGAAAGTCGATAGTTCACGATCGCGGCACCGATGCCGCGGGAAGCGAACGCCTGCCCCACGTGTGCCGAGTC
>JAJCXL010000009.1 GCA_029263435.1 Acidobacteriota bacterium
CCAGAGGATCTTGCCTTTGAAATAGAGCGAGATCGCGTCGTTCGGGTCACGCTCGAGCTCCGCGGCAAAAGCCTTGGCTGCGTTCGCGTATTCCTTGCGGTGGTAATTCATGGCGGCGACGCGCTTTCGAATAGGCGCGACCGCGCTCTCGTAGCGGGAGGCGTGGGTACCCAAAGAACCGACGTCGATCTTCCCGCGGTAGTTCGCGTTGATCTCTTTCGTCAAGTTGCTGATCCGAGCGCGATGGGTCGAGTGATCGCTGAAGAAGAAGTTCTGCACGGCGTTTTGGTCCGAGGTGTATCGGTCGAACACGTGCCACACTTCCGGCGCCTGGAACGGGTCGTAGCCTGCATCGACCATGTAGTGCAGTCCGATGCGATCCGCTTCGTCCTCCAGATTTCGGCCATGACCGCTCATAACCGCGGACACCGCGAGGCCGCCCCCTAGCCCCGCTAACGCGCCGGCCCAGCCCTTGTCGGTCGCAGCCCCCACGGCCGCCCCTCCAACAATCGCACCGATCTTCAGCCAGCTCATTTTCTTCTGATTCTTGTAGCCTCGATAGCCATGACGGTGGGTGGCGTGAGCGATTTCGTGTCCCAGCACTGTAGCGAGCTGCGCTTCGTTCTCGAGCACTGCCAACAAACCCGTATGAACGACGACGGTCCCGTCGGGTAGCGCGAAGGCGTTCAGGCTCGGATCGTCGATGACCGTGAACGTGAACCCTAGCTCGTTCGGATCGACCCAACCAGGGACGAGACCCTGCCCTACCCTCCTCACATAGTCGACCAACGCCTCCTCTTCGGTGGGCTCGATCGACTCCTTGAACTTCGCGACGTCTTGCCGCACGAGGGTCATGAATTGCGTTTCGTCCTCGTCGAATCCGCCCGGCCCCACTAAGACTTTCTCGAGCTGTACGCTGCCGTCATCGAGGACGATGCCGTCGCCTTCCACGCGCATCCCCGGAGAAAGCGATGGACGGACCGTGTTCGCCGGCCAGAAGATCTCGCGCCCTTCGACGTTGACCGACCCCTCCGAGACGGTCTCGATGAACCCACGCACCTCGACGTCCTCGTGCCGGTCGTTTTTGACCTTGACCTTCTTCGCCACGAAGGTGGCACCTTTGCGATCCCCCTCGACTTCGACTTCCCACCCGATCCGCAAGTCGGCCGCGTTGATATCCCGTTGATTCTTGCGCTCGACTTCTACGTACGATGTGAGCGTGACGCTTTGGCCCTCGACGACGATGCCTTGGGCTGTCACGTCCCAGATGTAGCCTTTGAGCTTAGCGGCGTCCGCATGCGCCGAGACGACGAGAACCGTGACGAGAACGAGCAGTCGCTCCTTCATCCATCGACGCTACAAAGGCTGGGACGGCATGTCAAACGGATTCGAGGTAGCGCTCGAAGTGGGACAGCGCCGACTCGAAGCTGTCGCGTCCGAAACCGAACCGTACGTGGCCGTCGTCATAGCCGAGAAAGGCGCTGGGCAACAAGACGACCCCCGCCTTTTGGGCCACTTCGTGGCAGAACGCGGTCGCACTCGGGGCGTCGAGTCCTACGAGCGCGACTGAGCCTGCCTCGGGCGGTCGAAAGGTGAACCGCTCGCCGAACCGCTCGAAAAATGCGGTTGCCAGGGCGAGGTGACGCTCAATCCGCTGCCGATTGCGCTCGAAGAGCGTGTCCGTGGCGGCGAGCGCCGCAGCAGCGAGCGCGTTCGACGAGCCGGGAGGACAAATGCTCGTGTAGAACTTCCAGTTCAGAACTTCTTTGGCGAAAGCCCGATCCGGCAGGACCAACCAACCGTAACGCAAACCTGGAAGGCCGAAGCTTTTCGACAGGCCGGACAAAACGATGCTTTTCTCGTAGCGCGTCGAGGGTGAGGCGAGTCGAGAGCGCCCGCCGAGCTCGAGACCGCGATACATCTCGTCGGCGAACAACCATACTCCTTTGGCTTCGCACTTTTCGACAATCTGGTCCAGCTCCCCCTGAGACGGAAGAAACCCGGTGGGGTTGTGCGGAAAGTTCACGACGAGGAGCTTCGTCGGCTGCTCCAAGAGCGCGTCCAGCCGTTCCCAGTCGAGGGACCACCGACCGTCTTCACGTTGCAACATCCACATCTCGACCTGACCGCTCAAATGGCGCGGGAGGTTGACCAGGGCGTCATAGCACGGCCCCAAGACAATCACCCGGTCTTGGCTCGAGAGCAGGGCCGACATGGCGATGAAGATGCCCTCGATCGGTGAGTTCAAGACGAGTACGTCATCGGCGGATTCCGCGCCGTGGAGCGCCGCTACCGCCTCACGCACCTTCGGCGGGCCCGACGCCGCGGTGTATCCAAGGGTCGTTCGACCGTACTCCTGTAGCGATGACCCGCCGAGGCTTAAAAGCTCCTCGATGGGGACGGATTCACAGTCCGACGTGGACAACAAATGAGGCGACGAGAACTCGTAGCGCTCGTAGAAATGCTCTGTGGCGAATGGCTCAATCTTCATGACGGTCTCTGCGCAGGCGGCAGATTATCACGCGGGTGGCATACACTCATGACATGGAACAGTGGCTGGTTCCTCTCCTCGCCGCGTTGGTGTTCGTGTTGGCTCTCGTCGTGGTGCGCGCCAGAATCGAGCTGGAGCAACGCGTTCAGACCCGGTTCGAAAGCTGGCGGGAGCACGAGCTCGAATCCCGCGCCATGGAGCTCTACGATAAATGGAAGCTGGAAGACGAGCCGGACATTCGCCGCGACGCGGTGAAACGGAGCCGGTCCGTCCTCACCGGCAAAGTCACCGAGCACTTGGTCCCGATCTCTGGAGCTTTTCCTTACGACCCCAGCGACGCTCGTTTTCTTGGCAGCCCGATCGACCTCATCGTTTTCGATGGCCTAAACGCGGAGGCGCTCGAGGAGATCGTTTTCGTGGAGGTGAAGACCGGCTCCAAGGCGAGTCTTTCCACCCGTGAACGCCGAGTCAGGGACTGCGTCCGCGCGGGAAGAGTTCGCTGGCACGAGCTTCGAATCGACTGACCCGTCGCTACGAGCTCGAGCCCGACCGAAAGCCACCCGTATTTACCCGTCCGGAAACGCCGTACTACGGAACTCACGACGCCAAACGCTCGTCCCAACCCTAAGGCGGTCCGTACGGTCGCGACCGGCGTGTTATCATTGTGGGTCATCGGATACGACCGTGGGAGCTCGATCCGATTTTAAATGTGGAGGTTACAGCTCATGGCGAAAGATTCGGAGGCCACCAAAACCGCGGAAAAGATTCCCGGTATCGACTTTGATCCGGGGAGCAGGGAGCGACCGGCCTCCTATTCCATGATCGAGCCTCGTCTGAAGAATATCTACGCCCAGTTCTACAAGGCGACCTACTTTACCGACGACAAAGCGCTCGATAGCAAGACTCAGGAGCTGATAGCTCTCGCTTGCTCGCTCGTGGCCAAGTGCGAAGGCTGTATCGAAGGACATATCAAGAAAGCTTTGAAAGAGGGCGCCACCCGCGAGGAGATCAGCGAGGCCATCGTCATCGCCGTCGGCATCAATGCCGCTGCCGTCGTCGATCTCACGGACAAGGCCGCCGCCAATCTCGGACTCAATCACTTCCCGGCTAAATCCAGCCGCAAGAGCTGAGCGCAGGTTTCACCTCTTCGCTGGACTCAGCGGCTTTCCCCTTCCGGCTGCGGTACCAGCTCGGACATCAGCGCCTTGAACTGAGAGAACTCGAGCGACTGCGGTCCATCACTCAATGCGGTCTCCGGGTCGGGATGAATCTCGACCATGACCGCATGGGCCCCCACCGTCTTCGCCGCAAGCGCTAGCGTCGGCACGAGATCCCTCTTGCCGGCCGCGTGAGACGGATCCACGATGACGGGAAGGTGGGTTCTGCTCCGTAGGACCGGGATCGCGCTCAGATCGAGCGTATTGCGAGTGGCGGTCTCGAACGTGCGGATCCCGCGCTCACACAGAAACACTTGCTGATTCCCGCCCGCGAGAATGTACTCCGCGGCTTGGAGGAGCTCATCGAGTGAGGAGCTCATCCCGCGCTTGAGCATCACCGGCCGATGGACCCGGCCCACTTCCGACAGAAGCGTGAAGTTTTGCATGTTCCGAGCTCCGATCTGAAGGATGTCGGCGGTCTCTGCCACTTGGGCGACGTCGTCGGGTGAAAGCACCTCGGTAACGACCGGCAGTCCGTACTGACGACCCGCCGCCACGAGCATCTCGAGCCCCTCATAGCCGTGGCCTTGGAAGCTGTAAGGAGACGTCCGCGGCTTGAAGCAACCGCCTCGCAGGATGTGTCCACCGTTTTGTTTGACCTCCCGCGCGCAGGCCAGGATCTGCTCGGCGGACTCCACCGCGCACGGCCCGGCGATGACGACGAGCTCGCTCCCGCCAAGGGTAACGCCCTTGACTTGAATCAACGTATCCATTGATTTGTAATCTCGACTGGCGAGCCGGTATCCGGACTTCTTGCCCTTCTCAGGCGCCGGAATGAACTTCGCCGCGGCCTCGGACGCATCCGCGCCAGGCGTACTCGCGCTCGTCACCGCGCTAGATGCGGTCGTGGTCGAGCTCCGAGCAGGCAAATCCGCCGACGGATAGGACCCCAAGACTTTGATGAAACGAGCCCGGCGAGTCACACCGTCGAGCGCCGCTTGGACGTTGTCATCGGTGAGGTTTCCCTCGAAGTCCAGGTAGAACATCTCCTCCCACGGATTCTCGAGAATCGGTCGCGATTCCAGCTTGGTCAAGTTGATCCCGGCGTCACGAAAAACGAGCAACGCTTCGATGAGCGCTCCCGACTCGTTGCCGGTCATCATCACGATGGAGGTCTTGCAAGGGATCCTGGGGTCGACGTGAATCGCTTTTCGGGCGGCGACGAGAAAACGGGTGAAGTTTTGCTGCTGATTCGCAATGCTGGATTGAAGCACGTCCAGATCGAACAAGCGGGCGGCTTCCGCGCTCGCGATGGCCGCTTGGGTCGGGTCACCGTCCTCGTGGATCTTTCTTCCTGACAAAGCGGTGTCCGCGAAATATTCGATCTTGCAGCCGGGGTGCTCGGCAAGAAAATCGCTGCACTGCAGCACGGTTTGGGGGTGGCAATAGATCGTGCGTATGTCGGCTATCGACGCACCGGGAAGCCCGAGCAGGCAGTGGTCGATCTTGAGCTTGACCTCACCGACGATCGAGAGCTGCGCGCCGAGCAAGAGGTCATAGACTTCGTTGATACCGCCCGAGGTCGTGTTCTCGATGGGCAACACCGCGAGATCCGCTTTGCCTTTTTCGACGGACTCCACCGCATCTCGGAATTGCGTGTAGCCCCGGTAAGAAACGCTTGCGTCCTTTCGCGAGAAGTAGTCTTGGGCAGCCAGATGACTATAGGAGCCTTCGATCCCCTGATAGGCGAGCCGCACCAGACCGGCATCCTTGTTCGCTCGCTCCTGGTAGTACTCACGTTGGACGCGCACCGAATCATCGAGGACATCGAGGAAAATGCTCGTCACGTAGTGTGCGTCGAGTCCGTGGTCCTGTCCGGATTGGATCCGCGCTGCGAGCATGCGCTGCTCCCGGGCGGAGTCTCTGAACCAATCCGCCTCGACCTCCTTCGCCCGGGCGGCGGTCACGCTGCGCTTGCGACGTTCTCCCAGGAGACGCAGGAGCTCGGCATCGAGCTCGTCGATTTCTTTACGGATGGACTGGATGTCGGGGTGTTTGGCTTCATCAGTCATTTCTGGTTTCCTTCTTCAAAAAAGAGCGCGACGCATTGTCCAACAAGGCACGCTACGCTGGACACTTGAATCTTTGAGGCCTGACGTAGACGGATCAGGGCATCGAGACGGGGGGGCGTGGGTGGTGTAATCGTCGGCGCGCTAAGCGCCGAAATAAAAATAGCGAACCGCAGGATAAAGTCCTGCCGCGGGTAGGCTGAGGTGCCGCGTTTCATGGCTCATCATTGCAGGCGAGGATTGTCGCTCAACTCGGGGCCGGCGTCAACTGTACTGATCTCGTCGAGTCCGCGCGACTGCGAATATTGGGCATATTTGAGGGAGGAGCAACGCAGTCAGCCGGGATGCATCGCCCCTCGAATGCAGCCGCACTTTCCGACTGCTAGTACAAGAGCCGCGACAGCTTCGTCCGGTACTCGTCCGCGATATCGCTGCGTATCCCGACGGCGTGAAAAATGTCGACCATGAGGCCTTTCGCGCGCCCGGTCGCAAGAGCGCGATCGCTCCGGGCCGCGTCCAACAACGCCTCGAGAGCCTCGGCGTAACGGCGCTCGGCCGCGAGAACCTGCCCCAGCTCCATCAGGACTTCTCCGTCGGAGGCATTGCTCTCGAGTAGAGCGCGAAGCTCCTCTTCGCTGCGCTCGGAGCCGAGCGCATGAAGAGCGAGCTCCGAGCGGAGGTGCTCGATACGTTCCGCGAACGGGCCCGCAGCAGGTAGGAGCCCCTCGACGATCTCACTGGTTCCGTCTCGATCACCGCGCTCGAACAAGACCTCCGCGAGACCCAAGCGGGCGGCCTCGTGGCGCGGGTCGGAGGCGATGACTTTTCGATATAACGACTCCGCTTCAGCAGGGTCTTCGGAGCGGAGTCCATCCGCGCGCTCTATCCACTCGTCGTTTTGTGACGGGACCAACCGGTCGATGAACTCGCGTACGGCGGCTTCAGGGAGGGCGCCCGCGAAGCTCTCTCCCGGCGCTCCGTCCTTGAACGCGAAAACGGTCGGGATGCTTCGAATGCCGAACGCTTGACTCGTCAACGGTGCGCGCTCGGTGTCGAGTTTCGCCAGAACGAACTTCCCTTGCGCTTCGTTTGCGATCTTCTCCAAGATCGGCCCGAGGATCCGACACGGCCCACACCACTCCGCCCAGAAATCCACGACCACGGGTACGCTCTTCGAGCGTTCCAACACCTCGGTCTCGAACGTCTCATCCGTGACGTCAACGACCCAATTCGAGCTCACTCTGGTCTCCATCCTTTCCGAATGCCCACCACCGCCCTGCCTTGCTCGGCAGACGCCGTCTCTCAAATTTCCGCGTACACGCCTTCTTGTTGCCGAGAGGGATCCGCCTCGAGCTCCCCGGCGCTCTCCCGCGCTTCTCGTTGTGCCTGGTCGACTTCCTCTTCGACCTCTTTCGCGGCTCGTTCCAAAACGTCGGCGTTCGATTGTCGAGACGATAGCCTAAAACTCGCTTCGGCCAAATAGGTTTCGTACATGCCCACCGGGTCCCTCTTACCCCAGTAGGTGAATGCGCCGGCGGGCAGGATCTTTCTGGACTCTCCTTCATCATGGGTCGCGTGCCCTCCCATCCGGAAGGTCTTCGCGGTCACCACCACCGGTCCTTTTCCGAGGCGCGCGAGCTCCGAGGCGAGAGCGACTGTCGCGTAGACATCCAGGACGTTGTTCCCATCGCACACGTATTTCGTGGTGGCATAGATAGTCGCGGTGCTTTCCATGGGCGCAGCACTATGTGCACTGGTAGGCGTTCCGAGCGCGATCTGGTTGTCCTGGATGATGACCAGCAGGGGCAGCGACAACACCTTCGCACACATCAACCCCTCGTGGAACGCGGTCGTCCTCGTGCTTCCGTCGCCGACCCACGTGAGTGCGACTCGGTCGCTATTGTCGAGCTTGAAGGACAGCGCCATTCCAGCGCAGACCGGTACGAGTGCCCCCACCATGCTGATGGGCGCCACGATCCCACGGGATAGATCTCCGAAATGCACGTCTCGTCCCGAGACTGGCGAGTCGGCGGCCCCGAGATAGGCGAGAAACATTTCGCGAAGCGGCATGCCCATCTCGTGACAGGCGCCGGCGTTGCGAATCATTGGGCCGACGACGTCGCCTTTCACGAGGGCATGGACGGCTCCCACGGTGACGGCTTCTTCACCGGTACCGAGCCAAGCTTTGGACAGCACTCCTTGACGAACCCAGCGCTTCAAAGCGACGTCATGCAGCCGGTTGCGCACCAACCCCTTGTAGAGCCCGAGGTGCTGGTCCGGCCGCAGAGCTTTCACGACACTGCGTCTGGTGGGGTCTCGCGACAAACGCCCGCGGAACTCCTCCATCACGTCCGGCTCGGGCGACCAGCCCAGATATTCCGGCGGGTCGTAGGCCTTGAATCGTTTCATCCCGCGGAAAGCCTCTTCATCACGTCCAGTAGACGATCGATATCCGAGCGATTGTTGAACAGCGCGGCGCCCGCGCGGATTGCCCGTCCCTCCTCGCGAAAGCTCACCTGGACGTCCTCCCTCTCGAACAACGCCCTCGCCTCATCAGGGTTTGCCCCATGGTAGAAGGAGACGATCGAAGAGCCGTTATCGGCAGGGGTACGCACTTGACGGCCTTGCTCGAGCAACCCCTCTCTGAGATATCTCGCCAGGGCGACGGTATGTGCCTCGATGCGCGCGAGCCCGACCTCGCTCAAGAAAGAAAGCGCGGCGCCCAGCTGATAGAGAGGCCCGAACGCGAGCGTGGCATATTCGAACTTCCGCGCGGTGTCGTAGAGCTCGAACTCATAGTCCGACAAAGTGTTACGGATCGACAACGAGCCCATGCGATCGGGAGGAAACGCATCGAGATGTTGCTCGCGAATGAAGAAAGGCGCCACCCCATAGGCACCGAGCAACCACTTATAGGTGCCCGAGGTAACGAAGTCCACTCCCTCGGCATGGAGGTCGGTATCGAACATCCCCAACGCCTGGATGCCGTCCGCATAGAGAAATGCGTCGTGGGCGTGGGCGAGCTCCGACAGCGCCTGGAGATCGTGACGAAAGCCGTTTTGGTGGGACACCCAAGACACCGAGACGATCCGAGTCTTGTCGTCGACCAGAGGCTCGAAGTGGTGGGCATCGGCTCGACCTTCTTCCGAGCGCGCGACGCGAACCTCGATGCCTTTTTTTGCCTCGAGCGTCTTGTAGAGCAAGTAGGTCGTCTCGTAGTGCAAGTCGTCCACGACGACATTGTCTCCGGGCTCGAGATGGCATCCCTCCGCGACGATGTTCTCTCCCTCGCTCGTCGCGAACAAGAACCCGATCTCTTCGGGCTTCGCTCCGAAAAGCGTTGCGAACTGCGCACGCACCTCGTTGCCTTTGTCCAACATCGAGCCTAGAGAGACCGGCGCGCGAGTCTTTTGACGCACGAAATCGATCCCCGCCTGTTCCACGGCTAGTGGGGGCGGAGCGATGTAGGGTGAGTTCAAGTAGGTCCCGGTGGTCGCTGCCGGAAACTGCGAGCGGATGCCCAACGGATCGGCCTCCGAGGAGAGCGCGAAACGCTCTTGCCCGACGGCATCCGCTTGACCGGCCGCGGCGAGCGATGCGGCGCCGGCCGCGAGAAAAGATCGTCTATCGACTTTCATCCAACCTCCTTGGAACTCTTGCCTATCCCACTCGGCCGAGGCGTCGTAGGGTCCACCCTAAGCGGCCTGAGCATGCGCCTCGCTGTCTGACCTCCGGGATAAACCCCGACGCCGGGTCCCAGACGAAACCCGTTGCGGGCAAAAAAACGTTGCGCGCGCGCGTTCCCTTCGGCCACCACGAGCCACATCTCGACGGCCCCACGTTGCTCCGAGACGGACAAAGCGGCCGTGAGTAGTTTCTGGCCAATCCCCCCGGATTGTCTGTCGGGCTCGACGGCGATCGCAACCAAGTCCGCGACTTGCACCGTCTCCCGTTCCGGGTCGGGGTAGATCGTCACCATGAAGAACCCGGCGCGAGCCCCGGAGTCCTCGGCGATCCAGGTCGTCACCCGGCTGTCGTGCAGCCAATCTCTCACGAATGCGTCATAGGTTCCATAGAACCGAAACGCGCGGCTCGCGAGTTGGACGACGAAGGCTTCGTCATCTTCACCGCTGCCGTCACCGGCGACGGCGTCACCAACGGCCGGTCGGATCAGGAGGGAGCTCGAGGCCGCGCGGGCGTCAGAACGGTCCAGGGAGAGCATGTTCGAGCAGCTCGAAGTCCCGGACCGGGGATGTCACGACGCGTTGGCCCTTGGCGGAGAACTCACAGCACAGTCCGACACCAATCCACGCCACCTTCAAGAGCGTACCGCCGTATCCCGACCCGCATAGAAACGCCATCCGTTCGGTCGGGAAATAGCGGCCTCCCTTGACGAGCACTTTCCATTGCGCCGGCTCGACCACGGTCAGCACGTAGCGCGTATTTCTCGTTTGGACGGCGAGG
>JAJCXL010000010.1 GCA_029263435.1 Acidobacteriota bacterium
GCACACGAGATCGACATCGCGCACGAGACCTCGGTGCTGGAATCCGTCATCGAGAAGAAGGATGTGCGGACCGAGCTCCGCGAGGAGGCGTTGTCCGACCTCGTAGCGATCGGCGCCAACGGCAACGGCCAGCCCTCGGACGGCGCGCGCCAGCTCGACCGGCTCGTCCCCGCCGTCGCGGACACCTCGCAACACACGCTCGCCGTCGCTGACGAGCACGTATGGCTCGGAGCTCTCACGACCGTAACCCCTCGACAACACCGCGACGCGATGCCCCTGCGCCAAGAGCTCCCGCGCGAGGGCCGCGACGAGCGGAGTCTTGCCGCTTCCTCCGACGGTGAGATTCCCGACGCTGACGACGGGAACCGCGAGCGTCTTCGCTTCCATGCGATCGAAGCGTCGGTTTCGAAGATCAACCGCTGCACCGTAGATCCAAGACAACGGCATGAGCAGACGTCTCACGTCAGAAGCTCCTTCAGCGCCTGGGCGTTTCTCGCCGAAGCGCCGCGGTTCTCTTCCACCACCCTCCGCGCGCGCTCGCCGAGCTTCCGCGCTCGTTGCGGTCGTCTCACGAGATCGCGCAGCTCTTCCTTCAACTCCTTGGCATCGCTGACTTGAATCGCCGCCTCGGCATCGATGAAGAGCGCTGCGATGTCCGCAAAGTTCCTCATGTCGGGCCCGAACAGGACCGGCTTTCCGAGAGCCGCCGGCTCGATGATGTTGTGCCCTCCCCAATCCGCGAGGCTACCGCCGACGAACACGTAGTCCGCGTCGCCGTAGAGAGCGGCGAGCTCACCGAGCGTATCAAGGATCATCACATCGGTCTCTGCCGGCACGGGCCCCTCGTCCGTTCGTCGCGTCACGGTGAACCCTCCGCGGACGGCGAGCTCGTAGGCTTCCGTGAAACGGTGCGGATGTCGCGGCGCCAGCACCAAGAAAAGCTCCGGCGTCTCTTGGCGAAGTGCGGCAAAGACCTCGAGCACAACCTTTTCTTCGGGATCGAGCGTGCTACCCGCGATGAGCACCTTCCGGCCAGGCGGAAACACCGTGCCGGGGGCGACGGAGACGGGCGCCGTCGCATCGAACTTGACGTTTCCGGTCACCAGGATGCGTTCGTGCGATGCGCCCAGGACTCGGATGCGCTCCGCGAAGAGAGCGTTTTGCATACACAGACGGTCCACCGGCTCGAGGAAACGCGCCATGAAACGCCGCACCAGTCTGTAGCGAGGAAAGGAGCGGTCCGAGATGCGCCCTCCCGCGATCATCGTCACGGCGCCGGAGCGCTTAGCTTCGCGGAGCAAGTGCGGCCAGATCTCGGTCTCGACCACGACGAGAGCTTGGGGCTTTACCGCCCTTACCACCCGCCCAACGAAGAACGCCAAGTCGAACGGACAAAAGAAGATCGCATCGACCGCTTCGACATCGGTGAGCGCGTCTTCTGCCACCCGCCGGCCGGTCGCGGTGATAACGGACACCACGAAGCGAGCGTCGGGAAGCGCCTTCGCAAGCTCGGGCAGGAGGGTCGCCGCCACCATCACCTCGCCGACGGAGACGGCATGGAGCCAGATCACCGGCTGGGTCGAGGTCGAGATCCGAGGTGCCCGCATTCTTGCGACGAGCGCTTTCCCGTAGCCTGGCTCCCGCACCCAGCGAAAGAGAAAATACGGAAGTGCCAGCACGAGGAGCCCCCCGAACGCGAGGCTATAAAGAAGATACATCTGTGGGCCGAGGCCGACTATATGAGGTTGGAGATCACGGTGTCAACTGGAATTAGCTGAAAATAGGTGAGTTACGGCATACGTTGACACCCGTACAGGGCCTTCGTATACTTTCCCCTGACCCGCCTCGTGTGGCCATCGGCCACCCTTTTCACGAATTGCGGAACACGCTTGAGGGAGCGACGAATGGCTATTAAGGTAGGAATCAATGGTTTTGGGCGAATCGGAAGAAACGTCTTCCGCGCCGCATTGGGCGACGATGCTATCGACATCGTAGCCGTCAACGACATCACGGATGCGAAAACGCTGGCGCATTTGCTGAAGTATGACTCCGTTCTGGGTAACCTGGACGTGGATGTTCGCGCCGACGGCGACACCATTCATGCCGGGCCCGAGAGCTTCAAGGTGCTCAAGGAGCGCGATCCCGCGAACCTTCCTTGGAAAGAGCTGGGCGTCGACATCGTCGTCGAGTCGACCGGACTCTTTACCAAGCGCGAGGACGCCTCGAAACATCTGGACGCCGGCGCGAAGAAAGTCATTATCTCGGCTCCCGCCAAAGGCGAAGACTTCACCGTCGTCATGGGCGTGAATGATGGTGACTACGATC
Source organism: Acidobacteriota bacterium (assembly GCA_029263435.1). Lineage (GTDB taxonomy): Bacteria > Acidobacteriota > Vicinamibacteria > Marinacidobacterales > SMYC01 > JAJCXL01. The sequence continues at coordinate 2,326 of JAJCXL010000010.1, forward strand.
CGAAGAAACACCACATCCTGTCGAACGCGTCGTGCACGACCAACTGTCTCGCGCCGATCGCGAAGGTGCTTCATGAGGAGTTCGGACTGAAGAGTGGCATCATGACGACGATCCACTCCTACACGAACGATCAGAAGCTTCTCGACCTACCTCACGCGGACTTGAGGCGATCGCGTGCGGCGGCATTGTCGATGATCCCCACGACGACGGGGGCGGCAACGGCTGTCTCACGAGTCCTACCGGACCTCGAAGGCCGACTAGACGGCATCTCGGTGCGCGTCCCGACGCCGAACGTCTCGCTCACGGACTTGACCGCCACGCTCGAGAAAGACACGACGGTCGAAGAGGTCAATGCCGCGTTCAAGAAAGCGGCGAACGGCAAGTTGAAGGGGATCCTGGCCTACTCGGAAGAGCCCCTCGTGTCCTCCGATTTCAAGGGGAACTCGAACTCCTCGATCGTCGATGCACCGTTTACCAAGATGGTCGGCAAGAACTCCGTGAAGGTGTTGTCGTGGTACGACAACGAATGGGGATTTTCCTGCCGCGTGAAGGACCTGATCCACTACATCGCCGACAAGGGTCTCTGACCCCAAGGCTCGCACGCTATGGCGAGCGCCAAGCTCCTCTACATCGAGGACGACCCCGAGCAACGGGAGGGCTTGGCCACTGGACTGCGCGAGCGAGGATTCGAAGTCGAAACGGCGGGCTCGGGACCTGACGGTCTCGAGCTCTTGAGTGCCGGCGGCTTCGCCCTGGTTTTGTGCGACCTCAATATGCCCGACATGGACGGGCTCGCCGTGCTCTCGAAGACCCAGGCACGCCAGCCGGATCTTCCGTTCGTACTTCTCACCGCTCATCCGTCGGTCCCTCTCGCAGTCGCCGCGATCACGCATGGCGCGCAGCGATTTCTCATCAAGCCCGTCAGCCTCGACGAGATGGAGATCACGGTCCATCAAGCGATCGAGTTCGCCAGGCTGAGGCGGTGGCAGCGGCAGGCCGAAGAACAGCTCAGTCGTCTCGTCGAGTCCGCGCCCGTGCCCTATATCGTGACCCGGTGGTCCGACGGCGAGATCCTCTATGCGAACCAACACCTCGCGAAGCTCGTCGGCATGACGCAGGCTGAGCTACGGGGCCGGAAGACCTCGGAGTTCTACTACGACGCGGAGGAGCGTGCGACGGTCATCGAGCTTCTGCAAAACCAAGGCTTCGTGAAAGACGTCGAGGTCCAGATCAAACGGGCTGACGGCACCCCGGTGTGGACGGTCTTCTCGCTCGCCGAAGGCGAAGTGGCGGGCGAGAAAGTCGTGCTCGGCGGCTTCCTGGATATCACCCGCCGCAAGGAGCTCGAAGAGAAGCTTCGTATCTACCATGAGGTGTTTCGCCACTCCGTCGACGTCATAACCGTGATCGACAAAGAGGGCCGGATCCTCGACCGGAACCCCGCGCACGAGAAGCGCACCGGGTGGACCGACGAAGAGGTCATCGGCAAGTCGGTGGTCGATTTTCTCGATCACGAAGGCAAGCAGAACATCATGCCCATCATTGCGGAGCGCGGGAGCTATCGCGGACAGGCAGAAGCGATCATCAAGGATGGAACGCGGGTCCCGATCGACATTTCGATCTTTCCCATCCACGACGTCAAAGGGGAGCTCGAGCTGTTCGTCGGCATGGGACGAGACATCTCGGAAATTCGGCGGGCGATGAACGAGCTGGCGGCGAAGAACCTGGAGCTTCGCGAGACCCACGCTCAGCTCTTGCAATCGGAGAAGATGGCATCGCTCGGAAGCCTCGTCGCCGGCATCGCGCACGAGATCAATACTCCCGTCGGCGCGATGACGAGCATGCACGATACGCTCGTACGCGCCATCGAAAAGTTGAAGGAGCACTTGAGAGCCTCCGATGCGGAAGGGTTCGAGTCGGACGCCAAGCTGAAGACGATCTTGGAGATCGTCGACAGCTCCAATCAAGTCATCAAGTCAGGCTCCTCTCGCGTCGCCGAGATCGTCAGACGGCTGCGAAGCTTCGCGCGGCTGGACGAAGCGGAGCTCAAGAAAGTCAACATCCACGAAGGCCTCGAAGACACGCTCACGCTCATCCATCACGAGGTCAAGCACAACATCACGATCGTCAAAGACTTCGCCGAGCTTCCGTCGATCTCCGTCTATCCGAGCCGTCTCAACCAGGTGTTCTTGAATTTGCTGAACAACGCTCGCCAGGCCATCAAGGAAAAGGGCACCATCACGCTGCGCACGGAGGTCGATGGCGACGACATCTTGATCCGCGTCGGTGACGACGGTGTCGGCATCGAGCCTGCGAATCTCGCCAAAGTCTTCGACCCTGGCTTCACCACGAAGGGCGTTGGCGTCGGGACGGGCCTCGGGCTTTCGATCTGCTATCAGATCATCAAAGACCACCACGGAACCATCGGGGTCGAGAGCACCGTAGGTAAAGGCACGACGTTCACGATCCGGTTACCCACCAACCTGGACGAAGTCCTCGGCGTTTCCTGAGAGGGT
>JAJCXL010000011.1 GCA_029263435.1 Acidobacteriota bacterium
GCGATATTGGCGCTCAAGATCGGTGCTTCGATATTGAGACGGATCCGGCGCGGGCGCGCCAATAGCAAGCGACCCTGGGCAGTTCGAAACTGGCGGCCTTCGCCCGTCTCCGCCTCTTCGACCGTCTCGAACCGGAGATCGACGCGCAGCACGAGGGACTGAATTTCGTTCCAGACGTTGATCTTTTCCACCAGCTCGTCGAGAGTCGCGGACGAGCTCGGCGCGAGAAACGGCACGACGTCGACGCGCTTGGAGATGCAGCCCAGCCCGAAAAGAGCCATGCAGGCGACGGCGTACAGGGCGATCCGCGAAACGCGGCGAGCGAAGGGCATGGAGCCCTATCCTACTACGGCGTGAGGACTAGTTGAGGATGTCGAACTGATGGGTGTACTTGACGACGAAGCTCCGATTCTGCGGCCCAATGAGCTCGTTACCGAGACCGTTGGTGTTGTTGAAGACCACGAACAGACCCGTGCCGGCCGTGTTGAGCCAGTTCAGGCGCACGTTCGACGACCATGAGTCGATGTTGTCGTTGTACTGGATGAACGCCTGTAGATAAATCAACGGCGTGAAGTTGTAGCTGACGCGCACCTGTGCCAGATTCGTGATGAAGCTACCCTCGGTGAGGTCGACGTCGTTATAGGACCACACCGCCGAGGTGATGAGCTTCGATTGGAGCCGGAAGTTCAACGTCGTCTCCACGGTCGTCTTGTTGCCAGACAAGAACCCGCCTTTGTCCAGAGCGCCCGCATAGGAGAACGGCGCCGCCACGTTCGTGTTCCACCGCCACGCGAGCTCCCAGTTCGAGTAGGACCCGGGTTGGACGATGACGCCGTCGGCGATCTCGAACGACTCGGTCAAGCCCTCCACCGTGTGATTGAAAGCCGGCGAGAAGTAGGCCCCGTTCTCGAAGTCGATATGGGAGTCGATGTGGATGTCTTCGGTCTGCTTGAAACCGGTGAAGTCCCAAAACCCCCGATAGGTCACGTGGGGCCTCAGCTCTCGAAGCCAGCTGACATCGGGACGGATATTGAGAAACCAACCGGTGTCGAGATTGCGATAGTCGTCGCGGTTCAGGAATCCGACCTCGGGATTGAAGTTCTCACCGACCTCGGTGTAGCCCAGCCATACCCGGCCGGACTTCTTCTGATACTCCGCTCGGCCCCGAAACGCGTGCTCGTCTCCCGAAAGGCCGGGGGTGGCGGTCCTGGCAGCGAAGCCGGTCATCGTGAACGCCTGGCCGACGCCGAGAGTTCCATCCACGCCCACGGTGCGATTCCAGTCGTCGTCGCCCGCCAAATCTCCGGTGGCTTGCCGATTGACGAAGAGCGCACTTACGCTCGAGCGGGTGCCGATCTCACGGCTGGCACTCGCGACCGTGTAGTTGTTCGCGGAGACGACACCGGGAAGACCATCGGTCTGCATGTTCAAGAAACCGAGATTGTTGCGGCCGACCTTGCCGCTCAGCCGTCCGCCGCCAAGGATGGGGACGACTTCGCCCGCCGGACCGATGCCTATCCGTCGAGAGAAGAACAAGTCCACCGATTGCGAAGCACCCATCTGGAAGTAGCCGGCGTTTTCTAGAAAGAAGGGCCGTTTCTCGGGAAAGAACAAGCTGAAACGGGTGAGATTGACTTGCTGCGCGTCGACCTCGACCTGAGCGAAATCGGTGTTGTACGTGAGGTCGAGGTTCATCGCCGGAGTGACCCCGAACTTGGCGTCGACGCCGAACTCGGCGGTCCCGTCTGCCGAATCCTGGGTGCTGTAGTCCCGGTCGGCGCCTCCGAGCGCGTAAGGAGTCACTTTGAAGTTGCGAGGGGCTTCGAGGTCGAGTCCCTGCAGATCTCCCGCCTGCGACAACCTGTAGAGGTTGAAGATGCGCCCGACGGGAGACCAGAAAACCTCTTCGCGCTTTCTTCGGATGTTGCGCTGAAAGTTCAGCCCCCAGACCTGCGGTTTCGTCGACGCGTAGCGCAGGGTGCGCAGAGGAATGGCGAACTCGGCGGACCAACCATAATCGCCGGTCGACGTTGCGACGCGGAAGCTCGTATCCCAGTTCAGGTTGTAGCCGGCGCCCGCGCCGGTCTGGGTTCGATTTCGACCGCCGCCTCCGCCTGCGCCTTCACCTTCGTTGCTGACTTGGCCGTCATGCTCGAGGCCCGCGGGGTTGGTACCGAAGACGAAGCCGTTCTGACGGTCTCGATAGGTATCGAAAATGACTCGAAACGAATCGGTCTCGTCGAGGCTCGAGTCGCGCCGGGCGTCGGTGGTGATGATGCCGCTCGGATCGCTGTCGTGACAGATGACGCCGATATAAATATTGTTGTCGTCGTAGAGGATCCAGACTTCAGTGTTCTCCGTGGCCCTTTCGCCTTGGAACGGCTCGGCCTGGATGAAATCGGTGATGACTTCGGCAGACTTCCACATTTCGTCATCGACGACGCCGTCGATGACCGGCGCCTCATCGGTAGGAGCCGCGTTGGCGGTGCGTCGAGGTTGTGCCTGGCTGTCGGCAGCGGCAAAAAGCAAGAGTGCCGCGGCGGTGAGCAAGGAGAGCCCGGCGAATGCGGGTGTCGGTAATCGCATGAGTGTCAATCTAGGCAGCGGGCGCCGCAAAAGCAATGTCTTTACAAATTCTTAAAATGATCGACTTCAGCGGGCGAGGAGCCCGGCGGCTTCCCTGGCGAAGTAGGTGAGGATCATGTCCGCACCGGCGCGGCGTATGGCGAGGAGAGATTCCAAGATGGCGGCGTCGCGGTCGATGAGTCCTCGATCGGCGGCAGCTACGATCATGCCGTACTCGCCGGAGACATTGTAGGCTGCGATCGGCACGTCGAACTCCGCCCGTGCGGCAGCGATGACGTCGAGATAAGCGAGCGCCGGCTTCACCATCACCACATCCGCCCCCTCTTCGATGTCCAGGGCGATCTCCTTCAAAGCTTCGCGCCGATTCGCCGGGTCCATCTGGTACGACTTCTTATCGCCTTTGCGGGGCGCGGAGTCGAGTGCTCCTCGAAACGGCCCGTAAAAGCACGACGCGTACTTCGCGGAATAGGCGAGGATCCCGACATGCTCGAATCCGGCGCCGTCGAGCGCGTCTCGGATCGCGCCCACCCTTCCGTCCATCATGTCCGATGGCGCCACCCAGTCGACACCCGCCTCGGCGTGCGCGAGCGCCATCCGGCACAACACCTCCACCGTCTCGTCGTTCGCGACCTCTCCTTCGATGACGAGGCCGTCATGCCCGTGAATCGAATAAGGATCGAGCGCGATATCCGTTTGGACGCACAGCTCGGGGTGAGTTTTTTTCACCGCCCGGACCGCGCTCGGGATGACGCCTTCGGGGTCGTAGGACGCGCTCGCGCCGTCGTCTTTGGACTCCGAATAGCCAAAGAGGTTGACCGCTCCGACTCCGACGCGCACGAGGGCGCCCGCTTCTTTCGACAGCTCGTCCGCGGACAGGCGGTATTGCCCGGGCATCGTGTCGATGGGCTCTTTCAGTCCTTTGCCTCGTTTGATGAACAGAGGTGCTACGAACTGAGACGGCTCGAGAGAAGTCTCTCTTACCAGCCGGCGAATGTTCTCGTGGCGGCGCAGCCGCCGAGGGCGATGGATCAATTCCATATCAATGACGATTTGTATCAGATATGGCTGCGTGCTCACAAGATGCGTTATGCTCCCGCGATGGGCTATCGCGAGCGTTTCGTCGAGCTTCTGGCGGACTATGAAGTCGTGCGCTTCGGTACGTTCACCCTTAAATCAGGGCGGAGCTCCCCCTATTTCATCAACGCCGGACAGCTGCGTACCGGAGCTGCGATCTCGGGCTTGGGTCGCGCTTATGCCGAACGGATCGCTAACGCGGGGCTCGCCGTGGATTTCGTTTTCGGGCCTTCGTATAAAGGAGTACCCCTCGCGGTCGCGACCGCCGTGGCGTTGTCCGAGACGGGCCGTGATGTTGGATTTTCCTTCGATCGCAAGGAAACGAAAGATCACGGGGAAGGCGGCCGATTCGTCGGCACCCAACCGAGCCCAGGGGCGGCGGCCGTCGTCGTCGATGACGTCATTACGTCCGGAGCATCGATCCGTCACTCGGTCGAGCTGTTGCGCGAAGCCTCCGTGAACGTCAGCGGCGTCGTCATCGCGGTGGATCGGCAAGAGCGGGGGAAGGGAGCTCGGAGCACTCTGAAGGAGCTCTCCGAGGATCTCGGAGTCCCGGTGCTTCCGATCGTCAGTGTCACCGAGATGGTCTCGGAGCTCTATCGGCTCGACAGATTGAGCGAGAAGATGAAGTCCACCATCGAGGCCTACGTTTCGGAGCACGGACCGGCACCGACCGACCCATGAGTGGGCGTATCCTCGTGATCGGGGGCAACGCGGCCGGCATGACCGCCGCGTCTCGAGCCAAGCGCGTCGACCCGTCTCTGGAGGTCACGATCGTCGAAGCCGGACCCAGGATTGCTTACAGCATCTGCGGTCTGCCGTATTTCTTGAGCGGTCGTGTCCCGAATCTTTCCGATCTCCAGCTCTTCACTCCAGAGAGCTTACGCAACGAACGAGGCATCGCCGCCAGAGTCTCGTGTCGCGCGGTGGCCATTTCTGCTTCTCAGCGTCGAGTGACGGTCGTCGAACGAGCCGAGCGCGCCGAAGCCACCATCCCGTTCGACCGGCTCCTCGTGGCGACCGGTTACCGCCCGGTGAGACCCGATATCGAGGGACTCGAGGGTCCGGACGTCTTCACCGCGAGCCGACTCGAAGACGGGGAAGCGATGGGAGAGCGGCTTCGTGACGGGACCTGCCGCAGGGCGGTCGTCGTCGGCGGTGGTTATGTCGGGCTCGAGCTCACCGAGGCTCTCGTCGAGCGGGGCCTCGAAGTGACGCTCATTGAGTCATCGTCTCAGCTCATGAGCTCTCTCGATCCAGACATGGCCGCAAAGGTGGAGCAGGAATTGGACCGTCGCGGGGTTCGGGTTCTCACCCGCCGGCGAGTGCGCCGTATTCAACGTACGTCGGAGGGCTTGGTTGAAGCCGTCGAGCTGGAATCGGGCGGGCTCCGGATCGGCGCAGATCTCGTATTCGTCGATGTCGGGGTGGAACCGTCGGTCGCGCTCGCCGAGGCGTCGGACATCGCTCTTGGTCCGAGCGGCGGCATCGCGGTGAGTGAACGGATGGAGACCAATCTAGCCGGGATCTATGCCGCGGGAAACTGCGCCGAGACGCGTCACCTCGTGACCGGCGCCGCCACTCTGATGCCGCTCGGCACCGTCGCTGCCAAACAGGGGCGGGTGGCCGGGGAGAACCTCGCAGGACGGCGTAGTCGCTTCGTCGGCGCGGTCGGGACGAGCGTGGTGAAGGTTTTTGGAGTCGTCGCCGCTCGCACCGGCTTGAGTGAGCGCGAGGCCTCGGCGGCAGGATATTCGACGCTCGACTCCACGATCACGGGCCGCTTCTGTGCGTCCTATTTCGATCGAGACGCCGAAGCGAGCGTCAAGGTGACCGCGTGTCGGCAATCGGGTCGCTTGCTGGGAGCTCAAATCGTCGGGCATCCCAAAGCCGCGTCAGCGATAGATGTGGCTGCGACCGCCGTGAGCGCGGGCATGAGCGTCGAGCAGGCGTCTCAACTCGATCTGGCCTACGCACCCCCGGTGGGCGCGTTGTGGCATCCGCTGCTGGTCGCTCTGAACACCCTGTCACGGGCGTTCTAGCTAGCGGGCGATCGAGGAGGCGGACTCGCTCGCGGGCTCCGCGGGGAACTCTCGAACGTCCTCTTCCTGAGGGAGGGTGTGGCGACTGATCGGCGCGGAGAGCACCACCGACGTTTTCATGCTCCCGGTGCCCGCGATCGATTTGATCCGCTGCAATACTTTCTCGAGCGATTTGGGAGTTTTGGTCATCACCATCGCTACATAAGATTCTTCACCGGCGACGCTGAAGCATTGCTGGATTTCCGAAATCTTGGACAGCTCGCGCTCGTAATCAGTAGAGGAAGCGTCCGCGGCGGTCGTGATCCGTACCACGGCCTTGATGTCGTAGCCCATCGAGCCCGGGTTGATGATGGCGGTATAGCCCTCGATAACGCCGCTTCTTTCGAGCTTCTTGACCCGGTCGTGGACGGTCGGCGCCGTGAGCCCCACCTGTGCGGCCAGCTCGGCGAACGTGCTCCGTCCCTTGGACAGCAGAGCTGCCAAGATGCTTTTGTCGGTGTAGTCGATTGCGCCGTTCGAAAAACTCACGTGGCCTATCCAGTTCGCTGAAGTGGCGCTGATCCTAGCGGCTGGCAATTGCGAAAGTCAACCCGTGATTATTCGTCCATTTGATTGCGCGAGCCTCATAAGGCCTCGACTCGTTTGCTCTGAAGCTCGTTTTGTGATTGCAGTCGGATCTCGAAGTGGGCGCTTGGTATAATTCCGCCCCTCTATGGTTTCCATCCGCGAATATGTCGACTTCGCGACTGATGCATGCTTTCGAGCCGGACGGCTCACGCTCGCTCACTTTCAAACTGGGGTTCACGTCGAGCACAAGAGCGATCAGTCGCCGGTCACGATCGCCGACCGCGCGAGCGAAGAGCTTCTGCGACGTTGGATCAACAAACGGTTTCCGTCTCACGCGCTCGTCGGTGAAGAGATGGGTCAGTCCGACAACGATTCCAACCATCGGTGGTTCATCGACCCGATCGACGGCACGCGATCTTTCGTTAGAGGGATCCCGCTCTACGGGGTGTTACTCGGTCTAGAGATCGAAGGGGACATGATCGCGGGAGCTTGTTACTTGCCCGCGTTGGATGAGATGCTCGCCGCGGGGCGAGGCTGTGGGGTCACTTGGAACGGCCGAGAAACGAAGGTGTCGAGGGTTACGGCGTTGTCGGACGCACTGGTGAGCCTCACGGAGCCGGGAAGCCTAGATGCCTCACATGAGGATCTATGGAACGCGCTCAAGCGCCAGGCGGGCTCCATCCGAGGCTATCCCGATTGCTATGGACACTGTCTCGTGGCCACCGGCCGGTGCGAGATCATGCTCGACCCCGTCATGAACCCTTGGGACTCGGCGCCGTTTCTGCCCATTCTCCAAGAGGCGGGCGGCTCGTTCACGGATTGGCGGGGAGAGCCCACCATCCACGGAGGATCTGCCATCAGCACCAACGGAGCCCTTTTCGAGCCGTTGATGGAGTTGCTCTCGTGAAGCGAGTGGTCGCCTCCGCGATGCTGTTCGCCCTCACTGCGGCCGTGCTGTTCGCTCTCACCGGATGTGACGACCTGCGTGCGAGGAGAGCCCGCTCGAGGGCACCTCACGTCGTGCTCGTTTCGATCGACACGTTGAACGTGAATCACGTCTCGCCCTACAACCCGTCAGTGACGACCACTCCGTTTTTGAAACGCTTCGCCGATCACGGCGTTCGCTTCGAGCATGCCTACACGCATACGCCGATCACGCTTCCGTCTCACGCTTCCTTGATGACGGGAGTGTCGCCGCCTTCATTGGGCGTGATGGCCAACGGGGACCGCGTTCCCGATGCCGCTTTGACTCTCGCCGAGATCTTCCGCGCGGCGGGGTATCGCACCTCGGCCTTCATTTCGCTCGGTGTGCTCCAAGAGCCCTACGGACTCCATCAAGGCTTCGAGATTTATAACGATCCTTTCGCGACGGGACCGGTGCGGTGGTATCGGCGAGCCCACGAGATCATCGAGCCCATCGAGAGCTGGATTGGTGATCATCGCGACGAGCCATTCTTCATGTGGGCGCATTTTTCGGACCCCCACGAGCCCTACATCGTGCCGGATGCGGCTGATGACGTGGAGCTCACCCTCGACGGCGAGCGGGTAGGTGCCTATGTCGTTGCCGGCGCGGAGCACCGCCAGGTCTCCGTCGAGCTTTCGCCGGGAACGCATGAGCTTCGATGGACGTCGTTGTGGGCGTCGAGAGACGACGACCGTCCGGAGACGGGCGTCGACTTGACGCTCCTCACGGTGGACGGACTCGAAGACGAGGACGGTGCCCCTTTGCCGCCGGTCGTAGCGCTGCCGGTGGAGCTTCGCCCCGACCTGGGTGTTGCTTTGACCAATCCCACCGACGAGACCGTACGGGTGAGCTTGGTGTTCGCGGGGCGACTGCAGAGGCCTCCTCCGTCCTTCGTCCTGCCGAATTATGACGAGAACATTGGGCACGTGGATCGTCATTTGCAAAAGCTCGACGACGCGCTCGAAGCGGCGGGGATCCGGGATGACACGTTGGTCGTGATCGTCTCCGACCACGGCGAGGGACTCTTCGCCCACGATATTCTCGGCCATGCCTCTCATGTCTACGAGGACCAGCTCCGCATCGTGTGGATGATGCGCGGAGCCGGACTCCCGGAAGGAATGGTGATTCGAGATCGACCCGGCTTGATGACGGACGTCGCGCCGACGATGCTCGACATTCTCGGACTCCACGAGGGTGACATGGAGGGCCGGTCGTGGAGCACTTGTCTCACGGGAGGGAGCTGTCCGGAGGACAGGACGTGGTGGTCCTACGGGCTGAATCACTCGAGCCGCGGATTGACCGGGATGGCGGGTTATCGCTGGCCCTATAAGTGGATTTGGCGCAGGAGCTTCAAGCGTATCGCTTTCGATGCATCCAAGGATCCACACGAAGAGAACGACCTGCTGGAAAACGCTGGCCCCGACAATCCCCTCCCGCTAAAGAAAGCCGCGGAGAGCTTTCGGGCCGAGAGACGACGCCTGTCGAAGGTGCTCGCCTCTTCGAGCGCGGAGGCGCCGTCGGATGAGCGTCAGCGTTTGTTGGAAAGTCTTGGCTATCTCGGCGGCGGCGCTTCGAGCCCGGAGGCTCCCGACTACGAAGATGATCTCGAGGAAGAAGAGAGCCCGCCAGAAAAGCCGAAAAACAAGGAGGGCTAGGCTCGCTCCCGCGCGGTCACCGTGGCTCCAGACTACGAAGGATCTGTTGTTTCATCCGATTCGCCGCGTCGATGACCTCTCGCACGTCAACCGTCGTCACCGCGCCGTTTCGAACCACGACCTTCCCGCCGACGAGGACCGTCTCGACGTGGGCTCCTTTGATGGCGTAAACGAGGTGAGAGTACACGTCATAGAGAGGGGTGAGCTCAGGCCTGCGGATGTCGATGAGCACCACGTCCGCTGCCTTGCCCGGCTCGAGTGAGCCCACCCTGTCGTCGATCCCGAGAGCTTCCGCGCCGCCTAAGGTCGCCATTCGAAAAACGGTGCGCGCCGGCATCGCCGTCGGATCCTGTCGGACCAGCTTGTGCAGCTTCGCGGCGCTGTCCATCTCCTCGAACATGTCGAGGTTGTTGTTGCTCGCCGCCCCGTCGGTGCCGAGACCCACGGCGACCCCAGCCCGCAGAAGCTCAGTGACGGGCGCCAGGCCTGAGGCGGTCTTCATGTTGCTTTCGGGGTTATGAGAGGTGGATGCGCCGGATGCGGCGATACGTGCGATCTCATCGTCGGAGAGCCAAATCGAATGGTGGAGGATGACGCCTTCGGTGAGCACGCCCGCATCGCCCAGGGCCGCGAGGGTGCGCTTGCCGATCGTCTCCATCATGTCGTCATTCTCCGACGGAGGCTCCACCGCGTGGATCTGGAAAGGGACGCCGTGCAGGCGGGCGAGGGTGTGCGCTTTTTCTATGACTTCGATCGGAGTCGTGTAGAGCGCGTGAGGCGCCACTGAAGGTATGACGAGCGGGTGATTCTTGTACTTTTCGATGAATCGCGCCGCACCTTCCAGCGCTTCCTCGGCGGAGGCGTAATCGGGAGCGGGAAAGCCAATCACCGATTGCCCGAGCACCCCGCGGATGCCGACCTCTTCGGTGGCCTTCGCAACCTCCTCTTCGAAGTAGTACATGTCTGCGAACGTGGTCGTTCCCGACTCCAGCATCTCTATCGCACCGAGCTTGGTTCCGACGTACACGAACTCAGGCGAGACGTTGTTTCCCTCTGCCGGAAAAATGTAGCTCTCGAGCCACTCGAGCAGCGCCAGGTCGTCTGCAATACCTCTCAGGAGTGTCATCGCCGCGTGACCGTGCGCGTTGATCAAGCCCGGAATGACGAGATGACCGCTCGCATCGATGGTCTCGACCACCGGCGGCACCGCCTCTCCGGCGGGGAGAACCGCTTCGATCTTGCCATCGCGAATCACGATCGAGCCCCCTTCGAGCACCCGGAGCTCCTCGTCCATCGTCACGACGATGCCCGAAACAATCGCGAGCTCGGCCGGGTCCTGTGACGTCACCGACTCGGAAGCACAGGACACCGTGACCGCGGTGATGAGAACCGTGACCACAGCACGGACGGGGAGGGACGATTTCATGAGCCAGGCTCCATTCTCAATGAACGCAATCGGTTGAGACAGGACGCGATCTCGAATCGTCGCGGCCGCGCGAAACACCCTGGGTGCTCGCCTCGCGACCCGCGGGTGGCGAGAACGTCCATGCCTTCCCGGTCGAAGAGCGCATCCACGGC
>JAJCXL010000012.1 GCA_029263435.1 Acidobacteriota bacterium
GAGTCGAGAATACTGCCTTTGCGTCGCATGCTGGCCAGACGCGCGGACGCATCGCCGCTCGAGCTATCGCCGAAGAGCCGCGCGAAAGCGGCGCTCGGATCGTGCTCCATCGGCAGCGGCGCGGTGGGACCCGACCATGCAATCGTACCGGTGTAGACGCAGCTGCGGCCGAAGTCGCACGACGTCCCGGAGTCAACGGATTCCAGCGCCAGCTCGAGTGAAGGCAAGACGGTGTCTTTGCCCATCGTTCTCGCTGCGATCTGGTCGATCGACACGCCGGCTTGGAGTTTCCGACTCGGTGTGACGTCGGTCAGAAACCTCGTGCTCGCGTCGGCGTGGTTGTTGTACTGGCGCTCGCCCGGCGGAGGCGGAGGCAGGCTGTCGAGCCCGCTGACGACCAGGAGGTCGTCGCGAAACGGCTCCAGCGGCTTCAGCGTCGGTGAAAACTCGAACTCAGATCCTTCGGTCGCGGGAAACCATTGTCCCGGGATGACACCGTTGGGCACGTAGACGACGCCGAACCGCGTGACAGGGTTGGCAGGAGTCTGTGCGAGCGGGGTCGCCGCGGGCACCATCGCCTCCAGGAGCGGTAGCGGAAGCGCCACTCCCAATGCTTTGAGCACCGTGCGGCGGGAAAGTGCTTTCTTGGTGATGATCATGAAGTGGTTCTCCTCATCTGGAAAGGAGTGCTGCGCACGATGCCGAGAATGATCGCGGACCAACGATGGTCGTCGTCGGCCGCTTCTCGCACGATCCCACGGATGGCAGCCTGGTCGTCGTGGCTGATGTGGCGGCCGAGCGCATAGGTCAGCATCTTCTCCACGAAGGTGTGAACGTAATTACTTCGATGCTCGATCATGAAGCTGCGAAGCCCTTGCACGCCTTCGAGCAGCGTGCCATCGGCGAAGACAGCAGAGGCATCCACCGGGACACCGTCACTCACGGTCCGAAAACGGCCAATCGCATCGAAGTTCTCCAGCGAGAAACCGATGGGATCCATGCGCACGTGACATACCGCACATGCCGGGTTCGCGCGGTGCACTTCCATCCGCTCGCGCATGGACAAAACGCGTCCCCCGGAGTCCTTGGGCGTCAAATCCGGAATGTCGGGCGGGGGTGGTGGCGGCGGCATCCCCAGTAAGTTGTCGAGCGCCCAGACGCCTCGCAGGACGGGCGCGGTTCGGTCCGGGTACGACGTGACCATCAAGATGCTGCCCTGGCCCAGGAGGCCTCCGCGGACCTTCTGGGGAAACGTCACTTTCCGGAAGCGCTCTCCGTGGACGTCAGGCACGCCGTAGTGTTCAGCCAAGCGCTCGTTCAGGAATGAATAATCCGCGCTCACCAGATCCACGATGCTGCGATCCTCGAGGCGCTGACTCTCGACGAACAGCTCCGTTTCTCGCAAGAAGGCTTCGCGTAGATTCTCATCGAACTCCGGGAACATGTTCGGATCCGGTAGCCAGCTGCGGGCATTCCGAACGCCGAGCCATTGGCTCGCGAAATTCTCTACCAGCGCTTTCGACCGGGCATCATTCAACATGCGCCGTATCTGTTGCTCCAACACCGATGGATCCTGGAGCCGACCGGCTATCGCCAAATCGAGCAGCTCCTCGTCCGGAATGCTGCTCCAGAGAAAGAACGACAATCGCGACGCGAGATCGACGTCGCTCAGTCGATAGACCTCGCCCGGTGCCGTGTGAGGTGGGTCTTGCTCGATGCGAAACAGAAAACTGAAGCTCACCAAGAGTCTCTCGAGCGCCGATTGGATGCCGGCATCGAATCCCCGGCCGCTTCGCCCGGACTCATAGAAATCGAGCAACGTCTCGATCTCCGCGGTAGTGACCGGACGGCGATAAGCACGCGTGGCGAGGGTGGTCAGAATTCTCTTCGCGCAGGGCCGCTCTTCCGTGGTGCTCTTCGGTGTGCACCCGAAGATTCTGCGACGACTCGGCGTATCCCCAGGGCCGGTCACCTCGTAAGGACCGTGGATCGAAAGCGCATCGACGGCGGCGTATCCGTCGTGGTGCTCGTCCGCACCTCGGCCGAAGTCTCCTTGGAGTGGCTGGCTCGCGCCTTCGGGCTCCCACGGACTGTCGACGAACGAGACACTCACGAGATGCGGTCCCGCCGCAACGTCCGTTCGAACTTCCAGGCGGTCATCCGCGGCGTGCATGTAGAGCTCCCACTCGGTCTCGCCGACGATCTCGCCGTTCCAGGTCAGAGGACCGGGAGTACCCTCACCCTGGCCCCCAACCGACAAGCGCTCGATTCGCCGACCATCGATCCGAAAGTCAAGCTGGTGCTCCTGCCCCATGCCGATGATGTAGTCATACACCTGCCTCCGAAGACGTACCTTGAAGCGATACACGCCATCGACGGCGAAGTTGTGGCGGACGCCAATGCCGCCTCGGGAGCCAAACGGCATCTCTTCGCCGACGCGCACGTCTTGCTCCAATAGCTTCGGGACCTTGTAGCTCGTCGAGCCGGGGGCGTCGCCGAACGTCCGATCCCCCACCGCCAACCGACTGACGTCACGCGCCGCCTGTAGGTAGCGCTCGAGATGAGACGGAGAGAGCGCGAGGCTCGCCGCGACGTTGTCGAAGCCTTCATCCGCCTCGTCGGGCAGGAGGAGCGAGCTCGCATCGATCTCGAGTCCCAAGAGGTCGCGGACGGCGTTCTCGTACTCCGCCCGGTTGAGACGGTGGACGCCAACGCGCCCCGGATTCGGGTGGTCCGCCGCATGGCGATCGAGCCCGGTCTCGAGCCGCGATTGAAAGGTCGTGAGCGCTGCTTCATCGCGAGGCATCCCGGCGGGGGGCATTTGCCCGGTCCGGAGCTTGTGCAGCACTTTCTCCCACAGCGCGTTATCCGGACCGACGTTCTCCGGGTCCATCCCGCTGAGGGAAAGCCCACCGGTTCGAAGGGTATCGTCGTGGCAAACGATACAAGTGCTTTCGATGAACTCGCTCGGCGCCGGTGCCAAGACCCGAGATCCTGCACCGGCGGCTGACTCGGAACGAGCGTTCGTCAGCCCGGAAAACGTGAGCAAGAGGCTCCCGAGCGCTACGGTTGTCGCTGGTATTCCCATCTGCCGGTTTCTCTGCCTCGAAAGGAGCATTGTCGCATGAATCAACGCGAGATTGGCCCGCCTACCGGGGTGTGAGGAGGAGCTGGGCGGTATAATCCCGGTCTTTGAATAGGAGCTCGGAATGAAGTCAATGTGTCGGTTCGCGTTCGTCGTTCTCACTCTCGTCGCGTTGTTGCCCCTCGACGCACAAAGCCAAGAGGCCAAACGCCGGTGGGAGTTCATGAACCAGATCCGACGCGAGAAGTTCGACCTCGTGCTGCCGGAAGTCATGAAAGAGAACCAGGTCGACATGTGGATTACCGTCGGCCGCGAAGGCTATGAGGAGCCCCTCGCGAGGGACCTCGGCGACGCCTACATGGGCGATATCGGCTACTTCGTGTTCACCGACCGCGGCGGCGATCGGATCGAGCGTGCCGCGCTCGAGATCAGCGACTACTTGCTCAAAGAAAACGGCGCCTACGACATCGTCACCAGCGACTACGATCTGCGCGCCTTCGTGGCGGAGCGCGACCCTCAGACCATCGCTTTGAACTACTCCGAGCACATCGCCGGGGCTGACGGGCTGACCCACAGTCGATACGAGCTGCTGGCCGAAGCTCTCGGAGAGCCTTATGCCTCACGGTTCGTCTCGTCCGAGAAGCTCGTCTCCGACTTCAGGTCGCGACGGGTCGCCACGGAGATCGCCGCGTTCTCTCAAGCGGGCGAGCATTCTCGTCTGATCGCGGAGCGTGCGCTTTCGAACGAAGTCATCACGCCGGGCGTCACCACCCTGGAGGATGTGGCGTGGTGGATGAAAGAACAGCTCCACGAGCAAAATCTCGAAGCGTCGTTCGGCATGCCGTCCGTTTATCTGCAGAACCCGGGGGTCGACCCTTCGGTCTCGTCGTCCCGGATCATTCGACGCGGCGACGTCATCGCCATCGATTGGGGCGTCGGCTACATGAACTTCTTCACGGATGTGAAGCGCCTCGCCTATGTGCTGAAGGAAGGCGAGTCGGGGGTCCCAGCTGGACTCCAGAAAGCTTTCGACAACGCGCGAGCGGTGCGCGACATCTTGAAGGCGAATATCAAAGCCGGGCGACGCGCCGATGAGACCGAGGCCCTACTCAAGCAGAAAATCGCCGATGCCGGGTTCTCGGTGATGGCGGAGCCCGACAAGCCGAGTGCCGACCTTGATCAGGTCGACGTCATCATCGGATGTCACTCGGTCGGAAACGTCGGCCATGGGAGCGGACCTTCGATTGCTTGGTTCCATCCGAGACGTGCGACGTTCGTCATCCAACCCACGAACCTCTTCGCGCTCGAGCTGTTCGCCTATACCTCGGTTCCCGAATGGGGCGGGGGCAAAGTGCGCATCCCGCTCGAAGACGATGCCATCGTGACGCACCGCGGCGTCGAGTGGCTCTACCCCGTCAACGACCGGGTGCTGCTGATCCGTTGAGCCAAACATCGACCGGGCTCACATCCAGACTTCGCCCTCATCCGGGTTGACTTCCGGAGCGGCGACGAGCTCGACGCGAACGGCGTCATCTCGGCGAACCGCGACCTGCACCGAGTGCGCCTCGTAGCGAGGCTTTCGAACCGCGAGCGTGTAGTCGCCACCCGGAAGCTGGAGCGTCACGCGACCGCACGCGTCAGTCATCGCGTGATAGGGGCCCACGAACACGGCCGCGTTCGCGACCGGCTCTCCGGCGCCTCGTTCCGCGACGTCGACCAAAACGGTGTGCTCGGGCGGGCTCGACGCTCTGAAGCTGAACGTCGCGCTCGCGTCGATGTGTGGCTGCGGCGTTTTCTGCCCCTGGAAGACGGCAGTCCACCGGCAAAGGCCTTCCTCGCTCGGCGCACGCACGGTGAGCTCGGCAACGAAGAGACCCAGCGTATCCGGCGCGGGCGCGTCGCCGAGTGGTCCTTCGCCCATCGTCGCACCCGCTTCATCACGAACGACAACGCGCTGACCCGCGAGACGGCAGCCCAACGCGCACTTGACGCCCACCTTGACTCCGAACGTTACTCCCACGGCGACCGGTGTAGCCACACCCCATATCGCGAGGCTCGTCGAGTGGCTCGAGACCACGTCACGCTCCGGCACTTTTCGTCTCACGCCTCACGTCCGTGGAGCGCCGCGTGCCTTCCCGCGACCCGACCGAACACGACGCTTCTTCCCAGCCCGTGCTGGTTGAAGCCGCCCTGACACTCGCCCGCGCAGTAGAGCCCCAAAATGACCTCTCCCTGGTAGTCCATCACTTGCGCAGAGGCGTTGGTTCGAAGGCCCGTGTACGAGTCGTGAAGAAGTGGTGTCGACCACGCCGCGTAGAACGGAGGCGTTTGAATCTTGAAGAAGGGCGCGGCCTTGCCGAAGTCGATGTCCACGCCGGTGTCGGCGAAGGTGTTGTAGCGGGCCACGGTGTTCTCGAGCGTGCCGGCGGGCATCGCTCGCGGTTGAAACGGGTTGTCGATGGCAGCAGCCAGCTCGGCCAGGGTGTCCGCGCGGAAGAAGTAGCCGTCGAGATCGACGTTCGGTGGAGTCGGGTCCCACTCCTGACGCTCCACGGCGTCGCGATCGAAGATGGCCCAAATCGGCCCGCCGCCGTTTCGCTTGTCGGGGTCGCCGCGATGGGCCATCGCCGCAGCAATGAAATCGTAGTCCGCGGCGGTCTCGTCGTAGAACCTCTCCCCCAGCTGGGTGACGAGAATCGCGTTGGCCCAATCGACGCCCGTGAGTCCGGACGCGCCGACGCGATCGAAGATGGGACTGTCTGCCGGCCAGTGGAGACTCGCGTAGCCATACTTGCAACCAATATGGACCGCTTTCCTCAGACAGCGTTCGGCCTCGTTGGTTTGATTCGCAGTGCCCCACAGCGAGGCGCCAATCGCCATCGCCGCGATCTCGCCGTCACCGCTCTTGCGAGAATAAGGGTCACCCGCGACGTAGTACTCCTCTGTGAGCCTGGCATCGAACACCCGGCGTAGATTCACGTTGCTGGAGTGGCCGCCGGTCGCGACGAGAACACCTTTGTCCGCGCGAATTCTCACCCGGTGCCCATCGGAATTCGTGGCCTCGATGCCCAGCACTCTTCCGGAGCGCGGGTGCTCACGAACGATGGACGTCATTCGATGGCGCAGCAAAATCCGCGCACCCTTATTCCTCGCGCTCGCTTCGAGCGCACGCACGAGACCCGAGCCGCGCCGCGTCCGTACAGACGTGTAGATCTCGCTTTTGTTCGGCCACTGCACCGTGTAGACCTGCCGTTGCACGGTCGAGGCCATCTGCGGACCCACCATCCGGTCTTGAAACGAGACGCCGTTCGCGACGAGCCATTCGAACGTCGAGGCGTTCTCGTCGGCAAATGCGCGCACGAGGTCCCGGTCGTTGTAGCGCGCGAGCGCATGGTCCGGGCGGATCCAGTCCTGGAACACCTTCTCCGCCGAGTCCTCGACGCCGTGCGCCCGCTGTTTGCTGTGCCCGCCGCCGAGATGGACGAGCCCGCCGCTGACCATGCCGTGTCCGCCGATGTCCGAGTTCTCGTCGATGAGAAGGACCGAGGCTCCGTGCTCGAGCGCAGAGATCGCCGCCGCAAGCCCCGACACCCCGGCCCCGATAGTGACGAAGTCCGCGGTCTCGTCCCACTCGCCCGTCTCTTGGGCGCCGGCCTCGCCGGACGAAAGCCCGGTCGCGCCCGCACCAACGGTGGCACTCTTCCTTAGGAAATCTCTCCGGCTGACATCCGTCTTCGAGCGTTTCGCCAAAGCCGCCCTCTCTTACTGAGGCTCGCCGGACCACATGGCCCGCAGTCTTTGCCGATCCACCGCGTGCCCGCGCAGATAGACCGCATCGATCCTCCTCGAGCTCGTGATGTCGTCGAGCGGATTGTCGAGCAAGACGATGAAGTCCGCGCTCTTGCCTACCGCGATGGTTCCGAGCTCCTCGTCGAGCCCGAGAATTTCGGCGCCATTTTTCGTGCCCGCGACGATCGCCTCCGCCGGGGTCATCCCCGCGACGACCATATTCTCGAGCTCGGTGTGTGCGGTGAATCCGATGAAACGGTCCCCGCCCTGCCCTCCGCCGTCGCTCCCGATGCCGATCCGAACGCCGGCATCGTGGAGCTTCATGATGTTCTCCGCCGTGTGATCCCACTCGCGTCGGAGACGCTCGAGCTCCTCGGGTGAGCTGCCCGCGACCCGGTCGCGCAACCGCACGATCTGCTCGGGCGTCACGGACTCGAGCAGAAACGGATCGGGAGGATCGAGATAGGGCGAGTCGATCATGCGGCGACCGACTTGCGCGAGCAGAACGCCCGTGTGCGGACGCTCTCGGAACAGCTCGATCAGCTCGTCGTCGACATCGGTGATCATGTGCCCGAACACGTCGGCCCCGGCCCGGAGCACGGCCTTGGCATCTTCGAGCCCGCTCGCGTGCACCATCACCCGCATGTTGTTTTGGTGCGCCTCGTCGATGATGGCTTCGTAGAGGTGGGGGGCGAGCTTTTCGATCCGCCCGCCACGATCGTCGACCCAGGTCTTGATGAGCGTCACGTTCCAGTGCGCGAGCTCGCGAACGTTGGCCCGAGCACCCTCCTCCGTCGTGACCACGTAGGCGGCGTGCCTCATGTTCGTGGGAAGAATCTCGGCAGGCGGCGCCAACCCGCGGCCCGCAGTGAGAAACCGAGCTGCGTCCGGATACTTCCCGGCCAGGATCTCGTCGCGGAGTTGGAACGGCATGACGCCGAAGTCGGACCCCATGGCCTGACTCGCCGCGACGCCGTGGTAGGCGAAGCGGTACATGTGGTCGAGGATGTGCTCGCGCGTATAGTTTTGAGGCCCGCTGGTGAGACCCTTCATGTAACCGATGTGCGAGTGCGCGTCGACAAGCGCCGGCATGACGGTCTTGCCGGAGAGATCGACCCGGGTAGCCTCCGCTGGGGCTTCGATCTCGCCCCTGCGTCCAACCCCAAAGAACCGGTCGCCTTCGACGACGAACACCGCATCTTCAATGGGTGGAGCGCCGTCGCCCAGGATGAGGCGCGCGCCCTCGAACACCACGACGCTCCGAGCGGGCGGTGCGAGCGACTCCTCCGCAGGCG
>JAJCXL010000013.1 GCA_029263435.1 Acidobacteriota bacterium
GCTTCGGGCTCGCTCAAAGAGATGGCTGAGTTCTACCAAATCAGCTACCCCACCGTCCGGCTTCGGCTGGATCGGCTGATCGACAAGATCAAGCTCTTGACGACCGAGTCGGTAGGCACCGAGTTCGAGAGGGCCCTGCGCATCGAGTACTCGCAGGGAAAGATCGACCTCGAAACGATGAAACGCTTGTTGAAAGCTTACAAGGAGGAGGGGTTGCGATGAAGCTCTCGAGAATGGTTTTCGGGGCCTTGCTATTGTTTTCGATGATCGCGAGCGGCGATGAGACGGGCTCCGTCGTCGAGTGGTCGGCATCTCTACCGTCGAACGTCGATGTCGGAGAGGACGGCTCCATCACCGTGACGAGTGAAAGCGATGATGGAGTGACGGTGACGGTAGCCGAGGTCGTCTCCCCCGACGTCACGGATCGATACTTGGTCGCGGGCCGGGTGAAACATCGCGAAGTCGCGGGTGAGGCCTATCTGGAAATGTGGAGCGCCTTCGAAGAGGGGCGCTACTTCACGAGGACGAACCTCGACGCGGGGCCGCTCAGCAGCATGAGTGGGACCTCCGATTGGCGAGAGATTGCTCTGCCCTTCGATGCGACCGACGCCGGCGCTCCCCCCGAGCGCCTGACGCTCAACGTCGTTCTTCCCGGTCGAGGTCAGATCACGGTCTCGGCGATGACTCTCTCGGGGCTCGAAGCGGGAGACTGGCCGGTGCAAGCTGGCGGCGGCGGGTGGGGCTTATGGAGCGGTGTCGCCGGTGCCGTGCTTGGATTGATAGCGGGCATCTTGAGCTGGCTCGGCAGCAAAGGCTATGCGCGACCGCTCGTACTGCGCGGCTTTCTTGCTCTCAAAGTGCTCGGGGGGCTGAGCCTCGGACTCGGGGGTGTCTTCCTGGTATCGGGGGCGCCTTATCGAGTGTTTTTTCCGCTCATGCTCCTCGGAGGCATCGCCTTCATGGTCGCATGGCAGAACTTGCCGCGTTTCACGAAGCGCTACGAAGAGCTCGAGCTGCGACGCCTGTCCGCCCTCGATGCGTGAGCTCGCTTACTCCTAATTCACGATCGCGGAGTATACGAGCGATCGGAGCGTCGGCTGGTCGTCGAGCTCGCCGGCCGGAATAAGCTGGGTCATGTACACCACGACGAGCTCCTCTGCCGGGTCGACCCAATACGTCGAGTGATAGGCACCCCCCCAGCCGAACTCTCCCACCGAGCTGTGCTGCCCGAAGGCACCGACGTCGAGCACGACCCGGAATCCGAGTCCGAAGCCGATCCCGGAATCCCAAGCGTACTTGTCGCCCACATGATTCGTGGTCATGAGCTTCACGGTCTTCTTCGAGAGTAACCGGGTCCCGTCGAGCTCACCCCCTCCGAGCATCATTCTCAAGAAGCGTGAGTAATCCGCGGCGGTGGACAGGAGCCCGGCGCCGCCTGAGAAGCTCAGCTTCGGGCCCGCTGCGTAGTGACCTTGCCCCACCATATGTCCTGGGTCGGGCGCTTCAGCGAGGCCGTGCTCGGTCGCCGAGTAGACCGTCGCGAGCCTGTTTACTTTCTCGGTCGGAAGATAGAAGTGAGTGTCGGTCATTCCCAGAGGCTCGAACAGCCGGGTTCTGAGAAACACGTCGAGCGTTTGGCCCGAAACCACCTCGACGACCGCGCCAAGAATATCCGTCGAGTATCCGTAGACCCATTTCTCGCCCGGATGGGCATCGAATGGAAGAGCCGCCAGCCGATCGATGGTCGCTCGGATTGGCTCGTTGCGGTCGGCGAAGTACCACCCTTGAATGCCGGCCTTCTCCCACACGTGGCTCGATGGGCCGGTGCCGTAGCTGACGCCGGCGGTGTGAGTGAGCAGATCACGCAGTGTGATCGCTCGCTTGGCAGGCACGATCTCGTAGCGACCTCCGTCCCGATCTTCGGCCACGGTGGTGTTTTCGAACGCGGGCAAGTAGCGGCTCACGGGATGTCCGATCAAGAGCTTTCCGTCTTCTTGGAGCATCAAGATCGCGGTCGATACGAGCGCTTTGGTTTGTGACGCGATCCGGAAGATGTCGTCCGTTTCCATGGCGTCGTTCTCGTCCATGTCGCGCACTCCGAAGGACCGATGAAAAACGACCTCGCCTTTGCGCGCGATCAAGATGACGGCCCCCGAGAGCTCGTCTCGTTCGACATAGCCGTCGAAGGTTTGGCTCAATCTTGCGAGTCGCTCGCTGGACATGCCGACGGATTCCGGTTTCGCGAGCGGACGGTCTTCGGCCCCTACGAAGTGAGCAACGAAGGCGAACAGGAGGAGGGTTCGAGTGGCGATCATCATCGACTCCTTGGCTGTGGAGCACCAACCCCCTGGAAAAAGACGGCCCAGTGATCCAGGCGGCGAGCATAGCATAGGGTCGGGGCTGTGGGACTCCGTGGCGATGCTGGCTCGAGTGGAGTCCACGCGCCGGCCGAGTGACACTCGGTCGCTCACATCAGGGCGGGCTCACGCTCGGGTTCTCCATCTTCGCGCGTTCGTACTTCGCTAGCTGCTCGTGGAAGATCGGGGTGTCGGGCGCCATCTCGACGGCGCGTCGTTCTATCTCGATCGCCTCGTCGAATCGAGCGTTGACGTAATACGCTTCGGCGAGCGTGTCGAGGATATGGGGAGGGACAGCTCCCCCCTCGATCTCGACCGCTTTTTCCGCATGCGTCAACGCGAGTCGTGGATCTTTGACGCGATCATTCTCAGTCGTTGCGTAGCGCCACGCCAGCTGGTTGTGGAACAAAGAGCTCTCCGGCTCGATCTCGATGGCCCGTCGCAACGCGGACACTGCCTCCGCGTCCATCTGCTTCGCCTCGTAAGCGAGAGCGAGATTGAAGTGGATGAGCGCGAGATCGGGATCGATCTCCAAGGCGCGATGATAGTGCTCGATGGCGTCGTCCCATTCGCCCTGCGCCGCCAAGATCTCTCCAGCGGTCGCGACGACGTGCGGTTGCGATTGGGCACGGGTCTCGGCGTGACGAAAAACCATCATGAGAACGAACGAGACCCCGATGGAGGTGGACAAGAAACGAGCAGGGAGACTAGGCCGATTCGCTCCGAGCGGCCGACGCAACAAGGCGCCCATCGCGAGTCCGACGACGAGTCCGCCGAGATGGGCACCGTTGTCGATACCACTGTTGGTGAATCCGAACACGAGGTTGAAGCCAACGAAGAAGAGCATGCTCTTTCGGGCCTCGCT
>JAJCXL010000014.1 GCA_029263435.1 Acidobacteriota bacterium
CGCGGTGAGCCTTCATGACGCCCAAGACGGTCGCAAGGCCAAGCCCGCGATGCTCGGACTTCGTGCTGAAAAACGGGACGAAGCTCTTCGAGAGGGTTAGCTCATCCATGCCGCAGCCCATATCGGACACGTCGAGATAGACGTAGCGTCCCGGTTCCGCGTCGCTGCCGAGATAGGCTCGCGCGAGGAGCGCCGCATCGACGTCCGTCAAGCCTGTCTCGATCCGTACCGGACCCGCGTCGGGAGCCATCGACTCGGACGCGTTCGACACGAGCTCTCGGAGCAGCCCACGCACGAGCCGGGCATCGACCACGATCGGCGGCATGGGCTCCGAGGATGCCTGGGAGATGCTCAAATCACAGCCGGCTACGGTTCGCAGCGAGTGCTCGAGCTCGTGAATCAATCCGTCGAGCTGAAGCTTCGGACTCGAGACTCTCCCGTTGCCGGAATAAGACCCGAGCGTCGCCGCGAGCGCATTGGTGTGAAGCGCCGCCGCTTCGATCTCCTCGATACTCCGTCGGATCGGGGAGTCCGCCGAGAGCTGAGCGAGCGTCGCCTCGGTCTGGCTCAGGATCCCCGCCATCAACGGCGAGACCGAGCTCGCCACACCGCCGGCCATGAATTGGAGCTCCACATCCCCACCGCCGTTCGAGACCGAGGGGGATGCATCCAGCAGCAGACGCGTCGTTTCTTCTTTCAACGCGTCGATCTCGCGCTGATATCTCTTCTGCATGGCCAGCTCCGCCACGCGCTGCTGCTCGACTCGTTTCTTGGACTCTTTGGCGTGGCGCGACTGACTCTCCACCCGCGCGGTCACGTCTTTCAGCATCCCGATCGCCCCGGTCACGATGCCGTTCTCCGTCAGAGGCGTGTAATAGCCTTCGAAAAAGATCTGTTCCCCGGTCTCGGGGTGGGCATAGAAACGATTCCTCGAATTGCAATTCTTGCCCGCCAACGCTTGCTCGAAAAAGCGCTGCTCGCCTTGCTCTTTGAGCTGTGGGAGCACCTCGAGAGCGTTCTTGCCAATGACCGCGTCCCGGCTCAGGCCCAGCGCCTGCTCCATCGCAGGGTTCCAATAAGTGATCTTGAGGGAAGGGTCGAAGGCCCACACGCCGTCTACCGCACTCTGCGCGACTTGACTAAAAAATCCCCACTGGCGCTTCATCCGGTGCTCGTTCAGTTTCTTTCCAGTGGCGTCGCGAGAAATCAACAGGAGCAGTTCTTCGTTGTCCACCGTGGCGAAGCCGACGGACGCTTCGACCGCAAATGACTTTCCGTCGCGCTTCCGATGGGTGCCGTCGAGCGTCGTGACCTCGGGAGATTGACGTACCGATTCGACCCAGTCGTGCCACGACGCCGCCGAGTCGAGCCCGAGGCCGACCTCGATCTGGTTGAGTGAGAGCTCCAGGAGCTCCTCGCGGGAGTAGCCGAGGCTCCGGCTCGCGGTCTCGTTCACATCGAGTACGCGCCCGGTGTAGGGCTCGATGACGAAGATGGACTCCCCCGATTGATCGAGCAGTTTTCGAAAACGCTCTCGCTCGAGCTCACGTCTTTTCCGGGTCGTGGCTTCCTGGAAAACAGAGATGACGTCTCGCTCGTAATGGGTCAACTCTTCGATGGTTCGTTTCGACTCGACGGTGTTGCGGATCGAGCGCTCGATTTGATCGGCGTTCAGCTTGGACTCGTCCCGATCGAGCTTTCTCGAGAGGGAGCTGATCGTGCCGCGGTTGAGAGGATGCACCTCACCGGCGCCCGCGCCTCCCCCTAAGTTCTGGAGAACCCGCCGAAACTCACGCAAGTGTCCTAGATAATCGTCCAAGACCCACCTCCTTTTGGCGACGAACCGTGCTCACGGCCCCATAAGGGCCAACCGGTCGCGAGAGACACGTCACCCCAAGCGGAAACGGAACCCAAGGGAAAAATGTAACCCGCTGACGCGGTCGGAAGCAACTTGCTCTCAGGCGGTTAGGCGCCTTAATCTTGTTTGGAACCATGTCATCACTATTGTCTCGAGCCCTTTGGCTCGCGTTTTCAATGCCCATCGTAGCCGCCGGTGCCGATGCGAGCGACGCGAACGCCCGCCTCGCCGAATGGTACCGCGCGGTGGGGATACCCGAGGCGTCCGAGTCCTTCGGTGCTTTTCTCGCGCGCACGGCGCGGGTCCAACACGGCGTCACTTACGACAATGAGATTCCGCCGCCCGGTGAGGAAACCCTCCGCGTGAACTTGGACGCGTTCGAGTGCGTGACTTTTATCGAATCGGCGATGGCGGTCGCCCGATGCGCGTGGGGCAAAGACGCCACCGAACGCTGCTTCCGCACGGAGCTCGAAGCGTCGCGCTATCGGGACGGCGAGATGGGCGACTACTCGAGTCGACTCCACTATTTCGTAGATTGGATCGCGGACAACGAAAGCCGCGGGCGGCTCGACAACTTGACGGCCGCGATCGGCGGGACGAATACCCAAAAGGACTTCTTTCATATTTCCCGACGCGTCTTGCCGAAGGCCGCGTTGCCGGAAGCCTTCCGGCTAGCGCTCACCACGGAGGTGGTGGCCACCGAAGCCGCGCTGAGCGAGAAGCTTCACCCCGTGCTGGAGAGGGATGCGGCGCCGAGCGCCCTTCGGGGCCTCACGGACGGGGATATCGTCGCCATCGTCAGAGAACGCTCCGGGCTTCTCGTCCACCACGCCGGGTTCATCTACTGGGCGGAGGGTAGGCCGCGTCTACTCCACGCTTCGAGCTTTCACCAACGGGTCGTCATCACGGTCGAGGACGTCGCGGAGTACCTGCTGAGACGTCCGGAGCGACGAGGTGCGATCGTGGCCCGACCACTGCCGCCCGCGAATTGAGCTAAACTTCGCGCGGTGCGAAT
The DNA here is from genome assembly GCA_029263435.1 of Acidobacteriota bacterium. Classification (GTDB taxonomy): domain Bacteria; phylum Acidobacteriota; class Vicinamibacteria; order Marinacidobacterales; family SMYC01; genus JAJCXL01. The sequence goes on from JAJCXL010000014.1 coordinate 2,874, forward strand.
GCAGCTACAGAACAAATCGCGCCTCGGCTCCGTATACCGTTTCGTTCCCAGGAGGATTCGTTCGATGAGACGTGTGTTCGCGTTGTTGCTCTCTCTAATAGTGCTGTTAGTAGGCACCGCTTCGGCGCAAACTCC
>JAJCXL010000015.1 GCA_029263435.1 Acidobacteriota bacterium
CAAGACCGGCATGAAGAAGGATGGCTCGATCACGGCCATGCACTTCCGGTCGTTTCTCGATGGCGGCGCCTATGGCAGCTACGGGATCGCGAGCTTGTACTACACCGGCGCGCTTCAGACGGTGACTTACCAGATCCCGCGCTACAAGTTCGAAGGGCTACGGACGTTTACCAACAAGCCGCCTTGCGGGCCGAAGCGGGGCCACGGCACCGTCCAGCCGCGATTCGCGCTCGAATGTCACTTGGACAAGCTCGCGGAAGAGATTGGCAAGAGTCCGCTCGATGTCCGTCTCGACAAAGTCATCCAGCCATTCTCCGTCACCGCGAACCAGCTACGGGTGCGCACCGTTGGCTTGAAGGAATGCCTCGAGCGTGTCGCCGAGCGGTCCGGATTCAGGGACAAGCACAAGAAGCTCCCGCGGGGGCGAGGCATCGGTCTCGCGGCGTCGAGCTATCTGACCGGCGCGGGGCTTCCCATCTACTGGAACAAGCTCCCGCACAGCGGCGTCCAGCTCAAGCTCGACCGGGGCGGCGGCGTGACGGCGTTTTGCGGGTCGACGGATATCGGACAAGGTTCGGACTCGGTGCTCGCTTACGTCGTGGCCGAGGAGCTCGGGGTCGAAGTGTCCGACGTGCATGTCGTCACCGCCGACACGCATTTGACGCCGGTCGACCTCGGCAGCTACTCCAGCCGGGTGACGTTGATGACCGGTCACGCCGCCATTCAAGCGGCCGGGCGCTTGCGTCCGCTCTTGCTCGACGCGGCTTCCGAGAAGCTCGAGGTACCTGTCGAGCGGCTGAGGATGGCCCATCGGCGCATCTTCGATCGCGAGCACCCGGACGTTTTCATGGAGTTCTCCGAGGCCGTCATCTTGGCCGAGGCCCGTCACGGCACTCTCGGCTCGACCGGAAGCTACACCCCGCCGCGCTCGCCGGGGCGCTACAAAGGCGCCGGGGTGGGGCCGAGCGCGACCTATAGCTATTCCGCATGTGCCCTCGAGCTCGACGTCGACGAGGACACCGGGAGAATAGAGATCCATCAGATCTGGATCGCGCACGACGTGGGTAAGTCCATCAACCCAACGCTTGCGATCGGACAAATCGAAGGCAGCGTCTACATGGGTCTCGGTGAAGCACTCATGGAAGAGCAAGTCTTTCGCCTAGGGGTGCACAAGATCCCCTCGATGCTCGACTACAAGAGCCCGACTTTCGTCGACATGCCTCCGGTCGAGTCGATCCTCGTCGAGACCCTCGACCCGGAGGGGCCGTACGGAGCCAAAGAGTGCGGCCAAGGTCCGCTTCTTCCCGTGATTCCTGCCGTGAGCCTTGCGGTCTATGACGCGGTCGGAGTCCGGATCGACGAGACTCCGGTGACGCCCGATAAGATCTTGAACGCTCTGGAAGGCCGCTTGAAAAAACCTACCGTGCCGGACTACACGTTTCCGCCTCCGGTGGAAGTGCCGCCCATGCGTGAGTCGGACGACTAGCGCATGCTGAGACTGCCGCCGTTTCGCTACCTTGCGCCGAAGACCCCCCAGGAGGCCGCGCGGATGCTCGCGGACCACGCGTCTGACGAAGCGATGCCCGTGGCCGGGGGCACGGATCTCTACCCGAACATGAAGAGGCGTCAGTTCGAGCCGAAAGTGCTCGTCGGACTCGCCGGTCTCGAAGGTGGTCGTCAGGTCGAGGGCGACGCTAATAGCGGCATCACCATCGGCGGGATGATGACGCTCACGAAGATCGAAGAGCACGAGCTGCTCTTGACGCACTACCCTGCGATCGCGAAAGCGGCGGGTCTCGTGAGTGCCCCGGTGCTACGCAACATGGGAACGATCGGCGGCAATCTCTGCGTCGACACTCGGTGCAACTACTACAACCAGACTTACGAGTGGCGCGAAGCCATCCATTTCTGCATGAAGAAAGACGGCGAGATTTGCTGGGTGGCTCCTTCGAGCTCGCGCTGCTGGGCGGTGAGCTCCTCCGACACCGCACCGGTGTTCATGGCGCTCGACGCGGAGTGCACGCTCGTGGGCGCGGAAGGCGAACGCCGGATCCCGGTGCGAAGTCTCTATCATCACGACGGCATCGACTTTCTGAAGAAAAAGCGCGACGAGATCCTGACTGCCATCCATGTGCCGAAGATGAACGGCTTGCGCGCGACTTATTTGAAGCTTCGACGTCGAGACAGCATCGACTTTCCCATCGTGGGCGTGGCCGCCGCCATTGCCCTTGCATCCGACGGCACCGTCGAGAAAGCACGGATCGTGCTCACCGCGGTCGAGTCGGCGCCCGTGGAGGCCACAGACGCGGAGAGCTTCCTCGTCGGACGAACGCTCACCGAAGAGTCGATCGAAGAAGCGTCCGCCATTGCCTATCGCCCCGCGAAGCCTCTCGACAACACGGACCTCACGAACGCCTACCGGAAGAAGATGGCCAAGGTCTACGTGGCTAAGGCGCTGCGGGAGCTTACGGTTGCCGAGTCGTAGGCGGTTTCTCGAGGCACTCACTTTTCCGATCTTCAGAGCCCAAATGCCCGCTCATCCCATTCTCTCGACCCTCGAGCCGGTCATCGCGAATGCCCGGCACGTCCGGCTTCACGAAGACAAAATATCGGCCGTCGCGGACTGGATGGCCTATGAGAGCTTGCCGTGGCCCGATTTTCGCTTTCCGGTCATTCCTGACGGAAACGACGCCGACACGATGGACTTTCTGTTTCTCACGGCCGCGATCAACTTCGCCTTCACCGATTTCGACCGGCACGAGATATTCACGACCTCCTATGCGGGCTCTATCCGCTACGACTCGGATGCGATGATGGCCTGCTTGAAGCGCGCCTTTGACGAAGGCACCCCGATTCTGGACGGCGAGTTTCTATCGAGCGTCTCCAGAGACACGGTGTCTCGGATCTTTCGAGGCAACTTCGAGATCCCGATGCTGGATGAAAGGGTTGCGATTTTTCACGAGATCGGCCGCGCGCTCACCGGCTCTCATGGAGGTCGGTTCCACCGTTTCGCTCTTGCGGGGCCGAGAGGCACGGCGGAGGCTGTCGCTTCGCTCGTAAAGACGTTTCCGTCTTTTCGCGACGAGAGCTCCTACCGCGGTTACAACGTCGTGTTTCACAAGAGAGCGCAGCTCTTGTTGTGGCAGCTCCATTCGAGGTTCACGGGGAGCTCCTATTTCGCCCTCGACGACCCGGAGGCGCTCACGATCTTCGCGGATTACATCGTCCCCGTCGCGCTGAGGTTGTTCGGTGTGACGAGCTACTCGAAACCGCTAGAGGATGCGATCGGATCTCGGCGACTCATCCCGCGTGACAGCGAAGAGGAGGTCGAGATTCGAGCCGCTTCGATCTGGGGGTGCGATTTGCTGACGAAAGCGATCAATCAGCGCCGGCCGGCCGACCGCCAGGTGATAGCGCCGGTCGTGGATACGCGCTTGTGGACGCATTTCCACGAGTCTCATTGGCCCCATCACCTGACGGTGACGACCGCTTATTGAGGGCTCAGCCTTTCTTCACGGAGTGGAGCGCGAAGGCCGCACCTTGCGGATCCATGCACTGAGCAACGAGGTCGCCGCCTGGAACTTCCATCGGCCCGTTGAGGTGCTGTCCCCCCGACGCTTTCACCGCTTCGACCGACTGATGACAGTCATCGACGCGGGCGTAGTAGAGCCAGAACGGAGGGCCGGGCATCTCCTTGGGCTTGTTGTACATGCCGCCAATCGGTATCTCGCCCGCGGCGCTCGTGAACATTTGATACATGCCGGCTTCGCCCATGTCCACCGCGTCCAGCTTCTTCCAGCCGAACAGGGTTTCGTAGAAACCCCACGCGTTCTCGTAATCCGAGGTGTTGAGCTCGTTCCATGAGAACTCGCCGAGCTCCGGCGGGCCTCCGTGGCCGCCGGGCGTGTCGCCTTGGGGAGTGAAGCTCGCGAACACCGCGCCCTGAGGATCTGCGAGCACCGCGAAGCGCCCCACTTCGGGGATGTCTTGCGCCGGGACGATGACCGCTCCGTGGTTCGCTTTGGCGGCAGCAACGGTGTCGTCGACACTCGGGCTGTGCACGTAGCCGAGCCAATGCGGCGGCGCGCCGGCTTTCTGCGCCTCCTCCGGTAGCGTCATGACACCTCCCAACGAGTTGTCGTTATTCGTCCACATCGTATAGGGCATCGGCCCGTCCCAGGCCTGGGTGCCCCACCCGATGAGCTTCGTGTAGAACGATTTGGCGTTCTCCGGATCCGTCGTCATCAAGTCGTACCAGACGAAACGTCCTTTGTCGTCAGACATTCGTAGTGCTCCTTTCCCGCGTTTCGGTTCGTAAAGATGGCTAGTTCGGTTATACGGATCTACGTCCGCAGCCGGATCATGTTCCGCGCGCCTAAAAATCGCGAGAAAATTCTGACTCAAAGAATTCGGGTAGACTAAATGCATGGCTATGCTGCCCTTCATCTTGTGCTGCGCGGTGCTCGAGCAGTTCACGGCGTCTCTACCGGAACCCTCGTTCGAGAGCTTCTCCGTCCGCTTGCTGAGCGTCGTACACACGCCTCAGGGCGAGCTCACGGCGCTCGCGCAAGCGACGTTTCAAGCGCCGGACAAGTACCGCGAGGAAGCGTCCATGTCTTTCGGGAATATCGTGACGGTGCGAAACGGCGACCTCTCTTGGGGCGCGAATCCGCGCGGAGTTTTGGAGCTGAACCCGGACCAACACCAGCGGACCGTCGAGCGGACCTATCGAAATTATCTCGGTCTCTTGTGGGCCGTGCGGGCCGGTAAAGTCGAAGCCGAAGAGATGGAAAAGGCGACGATCCGGTTACGGGTGGAGGGGCTCGAGATGGTCGCGGTGTTCGACGAAGCGAGCGGACGGCTCCTCGAGATCTCGATGCCGGGGCTGAGTCTTGCCGGAGTCCCCGTCACCGAAAAGCGCGCGTTCTCGAAGTTCGATGTAGAGACCGGCCTTCCCATGAAGGTCGATGTTTTTCACGACGACGCCCTCTCGGCCGAGATCACGATCAAGGATTGGAAGCTTGGAGTGTCGTCGCCGGAAGGTTTCTTCGACCGACCCGAGAACACGGGAGCGGAGCCGTGAAGGGCGAGCCCCGTCGCGGCACCAAGACGCTCGCGCGGCTCAAAGAGCTGGCCGCCGATGAGGCCGCGGCCGAAACGCTTCGCCGCGAGCTCTCCGATGTCGCCGACGTCCTCGAGAAATCACTCGAGGCTGCGACGCTCGCGCATGAGCTTCTGACGAACGCCTATTCGAACCCGACCGATAGCGAGGGTATCCGGATCCAATCCGCCGACGCGGTGAAGCTTCAGTGGGCGTTGCACGAGATCGGGATCGGCGACGAGTCCAGCTTCACCGTCTAGCAGCTAGTCCCCTGGAACAGAGGTTTGTTGCATAAGTCTCGAGGCGATTTTGTGTGCTGGCGAGGCGCACCGAGGAAGCCATATCCGGATATTTCGACGAGTTGCAACGATGTCCAGCGCGCAAAAGCGGCCGAGAATTATGCAACGTACTTCTGTTCCAGGGGACTAGAGCCCCTGCGTTTCACCCGCCGAGGAGCGCTTCGACGTGCGCCGCGACTCCACGCGCGAGGCCATCGACGTTGTAGCCTCCTTCGAGGAGCGAAACGACCCGGTTGTCGCAGTGGCGACGGGCGACGTCCATCGTTGTGCGCGTCATGCGAGCAAAAGCGTCATCGGTGACGTCGAAGCATCCGAGCGGGTCGTCTTTGCGGCTGTCGAAACCCGCTGAAATGATGATGAAGTCCGGCTCGAACGCTTCGGCTGCGGGCAGGAGCTTCTTGTCCCACGCGTCGAGCATGTTCTTGTCCTTCGAGCCGCAGTCCAGGTGTACGTTGATGTTGAGACCGGTGGCGTCGCCTTTTCCGACGAGCGATGGATCGCCGGTGCCCGGATAGGCCTGCCAGTCGTGAGACGAGAAGAACATGACGGACGGGTCCTCGTAGAATGCGTTTTGGGTGGCGTTTCCGTGGTGGTAGTCCCAGTCGATCACGAGAACTTTCTCGAACCCTTTCGACTGCGCGTACTTGGCGGCGATCGCGGCATTGCTGTAGAAGCAAAATCCTTCTTCCGCCCCGGTGTTGTTCGCGTGATGCCCAGGATGACGGACTGCGCAGAATGCGTTGCGGATTTTTTTGTCCGCGACGGCGTCGACCGCGGCGAGCGCACCCCCGACCGCGGCGGCGGCGACATCGCCCGTCACCGGCAGCTTTCGGATCGACGCGACGTGCTCGGCGGTATGGTGCCCTTCAATCGCGGACATGGGCTCGGCGAGCCGCTTGATGGGCACGACCTCTTGATCGATGCCCCGCGCGCGGAGCATCGCGAGAATCTTCTGCAGACGCTCGGGTGACTCCACGTGGATGCGCTCGAGCACGTGAGTCTCATAGATGTCGTCATAAACGAAACCGGTACGCGCACCGGCGCCGGAGTCCTGAACGAGCGGGGCCATTCCGAACGCCGCGGCGCTCTTCGATGCGTGTGCTACGAACTCACGTCGAGTCTTCATTACGGGTCACTCGTGCCGCAAGAGGATGGCCGGATCGACGCGGGCGGCTCGCCGCGCCGGGACATAAGCTGCGATAACTGCGGTGAGGGTCAAAAAAGCGATCGCGCCGAGGAAGCTCCTCGCATCGAGCGGGCTGACTTCGAAGAGAAGGCTCTCGAGGTAGCGTGTCGTGACGGCTGCGCCCACGATTCCTATGGCGATACCCATGGCGCTCATGGAGATTCCCGCTCGCCAAAGCGTTGCGACCGCTCGAGACGGCGAAGACCCGAGCGCCAGCCGGAGGCCCATCTCTCGAGCACGAGCGCTTGCCAGCGTCGCCATGACGCCATAAATTCCGATCGCGGCGAGCAGGAGCGCCGCCGCGGCAAAGACCGCGAGGACCACCGCTTGGAAGCGAGGGCGGGCCAACTCGGTGTCGAGCACCGTCCCGACGCCGGCGATCCTTCCGAGAGTCACGTCCGGGTCCAGCTCACCGATGAGTGTCCGGAGAGCGGGAGCGAGCGAAGACGCGTCGAGCCCGGTTCGGACCATGAGCTCACGTCCGAAGAAAAAACCAGGACCGCCTTCGCCGAACGATTGGCCGGCCGGGTAGTAGACCTCGAGCCAAGGGTCGAGCTCTCGGTAACGGACGTTCTCCGTCACTCCTACGATCGTCGTGTAGGGACGTTGCGTGGTTCCATTGCCGAAGCGTTTCCCGACGGCGGTATCTTCCGGCCAAAACCGCTCTTCGAACGAGCGGCTCACGACGGCGACCCGATTCTGGCTTCCGCGATCCGAGGTGGTGAACAGGCGGCCTCGCAGGAGCGGAATGCCCAGGGTGCGAAAATAGTCTTCTTGAACGAACTCGAGATTCGCCATCGGGTTTTGGCGAGCCTCGTCCTCGCTCTGCCCTTCGATGAGCGGCGGGCCGATGATCCCCGCCGCCGAGCCTTTCGCCGGTGCCAGGTGGACGACGACGGAGGAGCTCACTCCCGGAAGCGCGTTCACTCGTTCCAGCACCCGGTCGGCGAAAGCGAGGAGGGTCAAGTGCTGGTACTTGGCGGCCGGGATCTGGAGCTCTGCCGTCACGAGCTCCTCCGAGGCGAACCCGCGATCGGTGCCCGCTCTTTCCGCGAATGCGCGGATGAGAAGCCCCGCGCCGACCACCAACATCAACGCGAGCGCGACCTCGAAGACCGCGACGGCACGCATCGCTCCCGCGGCTGCGAGCCCTCCGCGATCCCCCCGAAGCGCGCTCGTCGCGTCTTGCCGCACGGCGCGCCACATGGGAACGAGCGCCGCGCCGATGGTGGCGACGAGCGTGACTCCGGCCGCGAACAGCAAGACCGTGAGGTCGACACCCGTTTCGTCGGCTCGTGGAAGCGCTTCGGGCCGCAAGAGGAGAAGGCCTCGCAGACCCCAATGGGCGGCGACGGTTCCGAAGCCAGCCCCCGCCACCGCGATGACGAACGCTTCGAGCACGAGCTGTCGAGCGATCCGAGCGCGGCCCGCTCCCATCGCCATACGGATTCCGAGCTCTCGTTCACGTGACGCGCCCCGGACGAGCAAGAGGTTCGCGACGTTAGCGGACGCAATCGCGAGGACGACGCAGACCGCGGCGAGAAGGAGCCACAGCGCCCCGCTGAACGAGCCCGTCAGCGTCTCGAGCAACGGCGTCACGACGGCCTCGACCTTTGGGTAGCGCGTC
>JAJCXL010000016.1 GCA_029263435.1 Acidobacteriota bacterium
CGCAAGAACGGCATGATCTCCGGCAACACACTCGCCGCGTGCGCCGCCACACCGATTCCCCAAAAGCCCATCCAGAACGGGATCTCTCCCTGGAAGAAATACCAAGCGACGCCGAAGCCCGCGTACGTGCAAACATGTTGACCGAAATCGCGAAGCTTTCGGTTGCGCACCCAGACGACCGGGTCGCCCTTATAGGGCACGACCTGTCGAAAGATCTCGCTGTCATACAGCGTGGTCCACTCGTCGCTTCCGGGGTTCTTGACGAGCTCGTCACCCGCGAGGCGGTTCTTCTTCAGCGCCCGCCGCAGCCGCCGCTCAGACATGGTGACGATATTTCCGTCGCGCTTCTGGATCTCGTAGTCGCCTGTCGCTCGCCGACCCATCACGTCCACTCTCGCTTCAACGACACCCGCCCGCGGCGGGCTCGACAACGGAGGCATGTCTGGGTCCGGACTCTGAGGCACCGGCGGGACCGGAGGCGGTCGAGAAACGGAGAGCGGTTCGCGTGGGATGCTGAGCGCGATGAGCGCCCGCGACAACGCCGCGGTCTCGTCGTAGCGCGCTGCGGGGTCTTTCTGCAAGCAACGATCGATGATCGAGCTCAGCCCTGGAGGACACTCCGGGTTGAGCTCGTCAATCGGTTTGGCGGGGCTCTCGATGATCGACGCGAGCGTTTGCGCCGCCGTCTCGCGGTGAAAGGCGAGCTTTCCAGTCACCATCTCATAGAGGATCAACCCGAGTGAGAATTGATCGGATCGGTGGTCGACGGACTTCCCCGCCGCTTGCTCGGGCGACATGTACTCGACCGTTCCGATCAACATCCCGTGGCGGGTTCCCGCGCGATCCATCGTCGCCATTTCCGAGTGCGTCTCGAAAGGCTGGGCCACAAGCTTGGCGAGTCCGAAGTCGAGGATCTTGATGAAGCCGTCCGGCGTTAGATTGATGTTCTCCGGTTTGATGTCTCGATGCACGATGCCCGCGGCGTGCGCGTTCGCGAGGCCGGCGCTCAATTGGCGGGCGAGGTCGACGACTTTGCGCGCGGGCAACGGCGCTTCGGCCAGAGCTTGCCGGAGCGAAACGCCGGGCACGAGCTCCATGACGATGTAGTGAACGTCGTCCTCTTGTCCGATGTCATAGATGTGGACGATGTTCGGATGGTTGAGCGCGGATGCGGCTTGCGCTTCTTGCTTGAAACGGCGAAGCCTTTCGCGATCGGCAGCGAGGGCCTCGGGGAGCACTTTGATGGCGACCTCGCGGCCGAGCTTGAGATCTTTGGCGCGATAGATCTCGCCCATCGCTCCTGCTCCGATCGCCTCGACGATCTCATAGGAACCGAGTCGAGCCCCTGCTTCGAGCTGCATCGCTTAGCCGAAGTGTACCAGCGGGCGCGAGCTGCGGCTAGCAGAGCGCCGCCTCAAAGAGGGGTCAGCCCCCTTTTTCCGATCGGGCGAAGGCGGCTACTTGTTCTCGTTTTGGTACTTCCCGGAATAGGTCTTGGCGGCGGGTTGATCGAGCGCATAGAAGACGAGCTGCAACACCCGGGCGTCACGTTTGAGGCGAAGACCCGCCGGGTGGTGCACCACGAGAACCGATCCGCTCCGACCGGAGTAGCCGGAGTCCCACAGCGCGGTGCCGATATGGGCCCCGCTTCTGAGCAGAGTCGAGCGGGTGCGAGCCATCCCAAACATGTCGGCGGGGATGTTGACGATCTCGTTATAGACGACCCAGTAGGGTCCGGGTGTGAGGTGCCACCACCCGGAATCATCGGGCTCGATGGGAAGGGTGCCGGGAGTGCTTCGCTCCGAGTTGTCGAAATCGACCGCGCCCGGCTCGTCATCGAAGCGAGCGACCTCGCGCAGGGTGAAGTCGACGCCGTTCATTTGGATCTGGGCCTCGGCATCGACGAACCCTTCCACCAGGGGGGGCGTCACCGCCAACCGATCGCGTAGCGATACACCTTCGACGAGCTTCACCGCTTCACCCCACGTCTCCATCGAGTTTCGGCAGCGTGATGTGCTGCTGTCCCTGATACTTGCCGTTCTTGTCCTTGTACGAGCGCGTACATTCTTCATCGCTCTCGAAGAACAGCACTTGAGCGATGCCCTCGTTCGCGTAGATCCTGCACGGAAGAGGGGTCGTGTTCGAGATCTCCAAGGTGGCGTTGCCTTCCCACTCCGCATCGAAGCCGGTAACGTTGATGATGATCCCGCACCGAGCGTAAGTCGATTTGCCGATGCAGATCGCGTAGACGTTCCGAGGAATGCGGAAGTTCTCGACGGTATTCGACAGGGCGAAAGAATTCGGCGGGATGATGCAGACCTCACCTTTGTAGTCGACGAAGCTCTTCGAATCGAAACGCTTCGGGTCGACGATGGCGGCATTCACATTGGTGAAGATCTTGAACTCGTCCGAGACTCGAATGTCGTAGCCGTAGGACGACAAGCCGTAAGAGATGACCCCGTCACGCACCTGATCGGCAACGAAGGGGTCGATCATCTCATGCTCCTCGGCCATCTTGCGGATCCAGTGGTCCGGCTTGATGGACGGCATGACGGCTCAGACCTGAAGCTGAAGAGTCGTGAAGAAGAACGGAATCTCTGTCGCCGCGGACTCGGGCGAATCCGATCCGTGAATCGCGTTCTCTTCCACCGAGGTCGCGAAGTCCTTCCGCAGCGTTTTCTCGTCCGCCTTCGCAGGATCCGTCGCCCCCATCAACTTTCTCAGGTCAGCGATGGCGTTGGCCTTTTCGAGAACCATGACGATTGCAGGTCCGGAGGACATGAAATCGGTGAGGCTGCCGAAAAACGGTCGCTCGCGATGCATCGCGTAGAAGCTCTCCGCGTTCTTCTTGCTCATTTGCACCATGCGCAAGCTCAAGATCGTAAACCCCGACTCTTCGATGCGAGCGAGGATCTTTCCTGCTTTGCCTTGCCGGACGGCGTCCGGTTTGATGATGGAAAAAGTTCTCTCAGTCACTGAAATACCTTTCGAAAAACTAGGAAAGCACCGATGCCAACGTCTCGCCCATCGCGGCCGGACTCTCGACGACGGTCACGCCCACGGCTTGGAGCGCTTTCATCTTGTCCGCGGCCGTACCTTTGCCGCCCATGATGATCGCACCGGCATGTCCCATGCGTCGTCCCGGAGGTGCGGTTTGGCCGGCGATGAACGATATGACGGGCTTGGTGACGTGCTCTTTGATGTAAGCGGCCGCGGTCTCTTCCGCCCCGCCTCCGATCTCACCGATCATGATGATCGCATCGGTCTCGTCATCAGCCTGGAAGAGTGACAAGGCGTCGACGAACGTCGTCCCGATGACCGGGTCTCCGCCGATACCGATACACGTCGACTGGCCGATATCACGCGTCGTGAGCTGATAGACCGCCTCGTAAGTCAGGGTTCCACTTCGCGAAACGACGCCGACCCGACCTTCTTTGTGGATGTGGCCGGGCATGATGCCAATCTTCGCTCTGCCGGGCGAGATCAGCCCGGGGCAGTTGGGCCCCAGGAGCCGGCTCTTGCTACTCTTGACGACCCGCATCACGTCCACCATGTCCAGCGCCGGAACGCCTTCCGTGATGCACACGACGAGCGGAAGCTCCGCATCCACGGCCTCCAGGATCGCGTCGGCCGCGAACGGAGGCGGCACGAAGATGACCGAAGCGTTGGCCCCGGTCTCCTTGACCGCCTGTGACACGGTGTTGAAGACAGGCACGCCTTCGACCTTTTGGCCGGCCTTGCCCGGTGTCACTCCCGCGACGACCTGGGTGCCGTATTCGATGGCGCCTTTGGTGTGAAACGTGCCTTCGTTTCCGGTGATGCCCTGAACGAGAAGCCTCGTGCTCTTGTCGATGAGGACGCTCACGACGCACCTCCAAGCTGCGCGACCACCTTGTCGGCGGCCTCTTTCATGCTGTCGGCGGTCACGAAGTTCAGTCCTGATTCCGCGAGCATCTTTTTTCCTTTGTCGACGTTCGTCCCTTCGGCACGAATGACGATGGGGATCTCGACGCCCAGCTCCTTGACGGCCGCAATGACGCCTTCGGCGAGTCGATCGACCCGGAGGATGCCACCGAAAATATTGATGAGCACCGCTTTGACCTGGTCGTCGGAAATGAGAATCCGAAACGCGTTTTTGATCTGGTCCGCGCTCGCACCGCCGCCCACGTCGAGAAAGTTGGCCGGCTGACCGCCCGCGAGCTTGATGATATCCATCGTCGCCATCGCGAGTCCGGCGCCGTTCACCATGCACCCGACATTTCCGTCGAGCTTGATGTAGTTCAATCCATGTTTCGACGCTTCGACCTCGAGCGGAGATTCCTCGTCGACGTCACGCAGGTCGGGGAAGTCCTTGTGGCGATAAATCGCGTTGTCGTCGAGATTGATTTTCGCATCGAGCGCGAGAACGTCGCCTTCGACGGTCACCAGGCACGGATTGATCTCGACCTGTGTCGCGTCGAGCCCGCGAAAGGCTTCGTACAAGCTCATGAGGAACTTGACGCCTTTCTTGAACACGTCGCCCTCGAGCCCGAGGCCGAAAGCGAGCTCTCGAGCTTGATAGGGCCGCATACCGACGGCGGGGTCAATCGCCACCCGCAAGAGCTTCTCCGGCGTTTCTTCGGCGACTTTCTCGATATCCATCCCGCCCGCGGCGCTCGCGATGCAAATCGTGCGCCCGATCGCGCGGTCGACGAGAAAGCTGACATAGAGCTCGTCCTTGATGTTGAGACCTTGCTCGATGAGGAGCCTGCGAACGAGCTTGCCCTCGGGGCCGGTCTGCTTCGTGACGAGGGTCATGCCGATCATGTCGCCGGCAATCTGCTCGACCTCGGCTTCGGTCTTGGCGAGCTTGACGCCACCGCCCTTGCCGCGTCCTCCGGCATGGATCTGCGCTTTCACCACTACCGGTAGACCCAGCTCGGACGCGGCTTGCTTCGCCGCCTCCACCGTGTCGGCCCTCTTGCCTTTCGGCACCTGGACCCCGTAACGCGCGAGGAGCGCCTTTGCTTGATACTCGTGAACGTTCATCCTTAGACGCCGATCTTTTCGACGAGCTCTTGGACCGAGGCCGCTGATTTCTGCAACGCCGCACGCTCGTCGTTAGTGAGAGAAATTTCAACGACCTCCTCGATACCCTTTTCGCCGAGCTTGGCGGGAACGCCCATGTACAAGCCGTTGATGCCGTACTCGCCTTCGAGAAACGCGGCAGTAGGAAGGATCTTCTTCTTGTCCTTGAGGATCGCGTCCACCATCTCGACGATGGATGCCGACGGCGCGTAATAGGCGGAGCCCGTCTTCAAGTAACCGACGATCTCACCGCCGCCCTTACGGGTGCGCTGCACGATGGCGTCGATACGCTCTTGCGACATGAGGTCCGGGAGCGGAATGCCGGCAACCGTGGAGTAGCGCGGCAAGGGCACCATGTCGTCGCCGTGACCACCGAGGACGAACGCGTGGATGTTGTCGACGGAGACGTTGAGCTCCATCGAGATGAACGCTCGCATCCGCGCGGAGTCCAGGACCCCAGCCATTCCCATCACGCGTTCTTTGGGAAAGCCGCTCGCCCGAAACGCCGTTTGCACCATCGCGTCCAGCGGATTGGAGACGACGATCAAGATGGAATCGGGAGATTGGGCCACGGCCTGCTCGGTCACGGATTTGACGATCTCGTAGTTCTTCTTCAAGAGATCGTCGCGGCTCATCCCTTCCTTGCGTGGAAGCCCGGCGGTAATGACGACGATGTCCGAGCCGGCAGTGTCTTTGTAGTCATTCGTTCCCACGACATGGACATCGGAGCCACTGACCGGGCAAGCCTCGAGCATGTCGAGACCCTTCCCTTGTGGGATCCCCTCGACGATATCGATCATCACGACATCGCCGAGCTCGGCATCCGCTACGCGTTGGGCCGTCGTCGCGCCGACATTGCCGGCACCGACGACGGTAATTTTATTTCTTGCCATGATCGTCCCCTTACATGTTCTCGATCAGCGCCGATGCGAGCTAACGATGTCTGGAGCTTGCTAGCTCCCTCCATCAGTCGTTCGAAGTCGTACGTGACCCGTTGTTGATGGATCTCCTGCTCTTGTCCGGTGACCGACGGAGCGTGGCCAGCGCGGTGGGATGTGTGGTCTGTGGTGACCCCGGTTACAAACGCACAAGTCTAACATCCGTGGTGGTCACTCGCCACCACCCGCCACGAACCGAAGCGGCCCCTCGTTAGAGCTGGAACGCGAAGCCGAGGCTGATGGTCGTCAAATCCTGTCGAAGCTCGATGGTCGAGTTTGGAATCCTCAGAAGGGTGCCCGAGTTGGTGTGGCGAAACGCGTAGTAGAGGCTTCCTACCAAATCGACTTTCTCCGTCAATGCGAAGGACGTGCCGAGCGCGATGGCGGTCTTGTTGATCGCGGGGAGCTGAATATTCGCGAAGGTCGCGGAGTTCGGGATCGGGTTGCCGTTGAACGAGAACCCGCCCGAGACTTTCCAGCTGTCGTTGAGGATCCGCTCTCCTCCCACCGCGAACGCCCAGATACTCTTCCACCCGAGGCCGCCGTCAGTCGGGTCGTCTCCGAAAGCCTCGGTACTCGAATAGCCGAAGTGACGCAGGTCAAACGCGATCGTCGTGTCCTCGATGCCGTGCCAGCCGACACCCAGAGACAAAATGGCAGGAAACGAGAGATCGAAGGCGAGCTTTCTCGGGTTTCCGATCGCGTCCTTGGAGTTGTACTCAAAGGTCTCGAATCGTTGCTTCGACTTGTAAGAAGCGCCGAAGCTCATGATGTCGTTCGGGCGGTACAAGACCCCGGCTTGGAACCCGAGCCCCCAATAGGGCCGCCCCTGCGTAGCGCTCGGAAACAAACCGGTCGAATTGGGCGCGGCGAAGAAAGCGGGATCGACGCCGAGAAACATCGACGTCACCTGACCACCGACACCCACCGACAAGGTCTCGGACACGTCGTAGGACATGATCGGATCGATCTGAAGCCCCGACAAGCGCGAGCCGATAGGCCCGACGCCGAACGTGTTCGGTGGATCGTAAGGCGTCAAGATCGGGTTGAACTCGCTCGCGGGAAGATCGATGGTCCGCCCGACCAAGCCTCGCAAATTCAAACCCCACGTGTAGTCAGAGTTCTCCGGGCGGCTTACGATGCCAATCGAGGGAAACACCGCGAGGCCGCTATCGCTGCGGTTGCTCCCGAACTGCCCCGTGGCCGCGACCGAGGAGTCGAGAAACGTATCGGCGTACATGAAATCGACGCCGACGAAAATCTCACTTTCCTCGAGAGCCGCCATCGCCGCAGGATTCCAATACGTCGCTCCCGCGGCGTCGACGGCGACCGCGGTCGACGCTCCCGCCATCGAGCGATGTTTGGCTCCAGTACTCGGAAAAATGATGCCTTGCGCGGACGTGCTCGCCGCTCCGGCGAGCGTACCCACGAGAATAAGTGCGACGGATCCCCAACGAAACATATGCGAATTACCCCTTCGTTCAGAAAAAACGATCCGTCGAAAATAGCACTACCGTGAGGCCGGAGTCAATATATTGGGGTGTCCGGCAGAGACAACTACCGGATATAGGGGCGATTCAACCAAGCTTGTCGTCGAGCTCGTCTTCCGTCAGGCCGAGGATGGCGGCCGCGGCCTCGCGATCCTGCTCGCAGTCCTCCAGCACCCGGGCGATATAGTCGGCTTGGGCCTCGGCGAGGCTCATCCATTCGCTCTGAGGGTCGCGCTGGGGGTCGCTCGTCGCACTCACCCCTGGCTCGAGGGCCGGCGCCAAGCCGAGGTGGGTCCACACGTCTTGGCCGACCCGTTCTTCGAAGAGCTCGGCAAACGACCGCACGCTGCCAACGGACTCGTCTTGGTTCACGCGCTCTACGCGGTGGAGAGGAAGAAAGATCGTCGACAACCCCATCTCGGTATCCGAGGACGCCACCGAGCGGGTCCAGTCATCGAACGAGTTCAAGTCGATACCTCGCAGGCTGATGCCGCTCGCTTGTATCGACAGCAAGATACCCCAGATTTTTTCTCGTGGATTCTGGAGATGAACCAGGATGGCGGAGAGCTTTTTCATGAACCGGCGCGAGCCGCGAAAAACTTCACGAGGCGACTCAAACCTTCCTCGATGACGTCTCGTGCGCACGCGAAGCTGACCCTTAGATGGCCGTCGAGGCCAAAGGCGAGTCCGGGGACGACTGCCACGCGTGCTTCTTTCAACATCGCGGCCGCCAAATCCGTCGAGGTCTCACCCGCTTTGAGGTAGTGCGAGATATCGGGAAACAAATAAAATCCCCCGCCCGGCATCGAGCAAGACAGCCCCGGGATCTCGAGAAGGCCGGCGCGGAGGCGTTCGGCCCGCCATTTGTACTCTGCGATCATCTCGGCAAGCGGCGCCTGGTCCGACGTCAACGCGACGAGCGCAGCCTTTTGTGAGATCGAGCTCGCATTCGACGTCATTTGGCTTTGAAGCGCGCCGCACGCTTCGATCACGGGCTTGGGCCCGAGCGCCCATCCGATCCTCCATCCCGTCATCGCGTAGGCTTTGGACGCCGTTCCCGCGACGACGAACCGGCCGTCGAGCCTGTCTTGCACTTCACCGAACGCCTCGGCGGGCGGAGGCTCGAACATCAGCCGAGCGTAAGTATCGTCCCAGAGGAAGAACGCGTCGGCGTCTTCCACGAGTGCGCCCAACGCTCGGATCTCGCTCCCGTCGATCACAGCGCCGGTTGGATTAGCCGGGAAATTAAGGAGCAGAATTCGAGTTCGCTCAGTGAGCGCCGGCGCAATCACATCGGCGGTCATCCGAAACCCGGTCGATGCCTCCGTCGGCACCAGCACCGGGGTCCCACCGGCGAGGCGCACTTGTTCGGCGAACGTCATCCAATAAGGCGTCGGGATCACGACCTCGTCACCAGGGTCCACGAGGGTGAGCATCAGGTTGAGCAGGGCGTGCTTTCCCCCACTCGTAATAATGGATTCCGAGGGCTCGAAGTCGAGCGCGTAGTCCTCACGGTAGCGATCGGTGACCGCCTTCCGGAGCTCGGGCATCCCCGCATTGGGAGTGTAGCGGGTGAAGTTATCGACGATGGCTTTCTCGCCCGCGTCCTTGATGTGCTGTGGCGTCGGAAAATCAGGCTGGCCGGCGGAGAAGTCGACGACGTCGACGCCTTCGGCCTTGAGGCGCATCGCATCCGCCATGACGGCCATCGTCGGCGAAGGCTGAATCTCACTCACCCGCGCCGCGAGGCGTAACGTGGTTTTTCCCGTCACTCGCGTACCCTCTCGTAGAGTCGTTTCTCGACTCGCTTCGGCACCAAGCCGGCGATGTTGCCTCCGAGCCGGGCGACCTCCTTCACGAGTCTAGAGCTGACATAGGAGTACTCTTCCGCTGGCATCATGAACACGGTCTCTATCGTCGGGGCGAGCCTGCGGTTCATCAGCGCCATTTGAAACTCGTACTCGAAGTCGGAGATCGCGCGCACGCCGCGCACGATCGTCGTCGCTTTGCGGCTCGCGGCGTAATCCACCAGCAGCCCGCTGAACGCATCGGCCTCGACATTGTCCTGACCGCGAAACGTGTCTCGGATCATCGCGAGCCGCTCGTCCACGGTAAACAGCGGTTCCTTATCGACGTTCTTCAGCACCCCGACGATGATCTTGTCGAACAGCGAGCTTCCGCGCTGCATGATGTCGACGTGGCCGAGCGTCAGGGGGTCGAAAGACCCGGGATAGATCGCCACGCGCTCAGTCGCCATCGGCGAAAAGCCTAGCACACCCTCCGATAGAGGGAGAAGCAACTTTCACCGCTCGTGAGCACCCGTCGACGGGTGAGCGCACCATGAGTCTCCGACAGCTCTAGCTTGTGATGGTGCTCGACCGCGACCACCCCTTCCGGGCTCAAGAGCTCCGCCTCACCGCACGAGGCGAGGACCGACTCCAGGTCGCTCGATCGATACGGAGGATCTGCAAAGACGATATCGAAGCTCCCAGCCGACCCGCGCAGCTTGCCGAGAGCGACCCGTACGTCCATCGCCATGACCGAGCTACGAGACTCCAGATCGAGCGTTTCGAGGTTGCGCCGGATGGCATCCGCCGCCCGACGGGCGCGCTCGACGAAAACGGCCGTCGCGGCGCCTTTCGACAACGCTTCGATCCCGAGCGCTCCCGCCCCCGCGAACAGATCGAGCACCCGAGCCCCGCCTATCTCCGGTGACAGCACATCGAAAAGGCTCTTCTTGAGGCGGGCGCTCGTAGGCCGCGTCTCCATACCCTTGGGGGCGAAGAGCTTCCGGCCCCGAAGCTCACCGCTGCCTATCCGCATCGCGTCACCGCCGCATTAACCCGCGGCTGCAAGCCCAAAGCGCTCGCCCCACAGCTCGATCACGTGGCTCAACAACCGACGCCCTTCCTCCGTCTCGGAGCCGCCCGAGGCGAGAAACTCGCCGGCTTCTCGCTTGGCTTCGTCTCGTAGCTCCGGGTCGCGAAGCATGTCGGCGATGCGAAACAGCGGTGCGCCGGATTGACGAGTTCCGAAGTAGTCGCCCGGCCCACGGATCTCCAGATCGCGCTCGGCGATCACGAAGCCGTCATTCGTTTCGACCATCGCCTCGATGCGCCGCTCCCCTTCGGGCGTCAGCGGTGGGTAGGTGAGCAAGAGAGCCTCGGATGCTGCCGCACCCCGACCCACCCGTCCGCGCAGCTGATGGAGCTGCGAGAGACCGAAGCGTTCGGCGTGCTCGATGACGATCAAGGTCGCGTTCGGCACATCGACACCGACTTCGATCACGGTCGTCGCGACGAGAATATCGACCTCCCCAGAAGCGAACGCGGCCATCGCCTGCTCGCGCTCCTCCGCCGCGATCCGCCCGTGCACGAGCCCGACGCGCCGCTTCGCAAAGGGACCTCGGGAGAGCGACTCGAACCGGTCAACCGCGGCTTTGAGATCCGAGTTCTCGGACTCCTCGATGAGCGGGCACACGAAATAGACTTGGTGCCCCTTGGAGATCGTCTCCTCCATGGCTCTGAAGACCGCCTTTTCCTGTGAAGGCTCTCGCCGAAACGTCCGGATGGGCTGACGTCCCGGAGGAAGCTCATCCAACAAGGACACGTCGAGATCGCCGTGAAGGGTCATCGCGAGACTGCGAGGGATGGGCGTGGCCGTCATCACGAGGACGTCGCAGCCGGCGCCTTTCTCGCGCAACACCGCGCGCTGCACGACGCCGAAGCGGTGCTGCTCGTCGATGATCGCGAGTCCGAGCTCACGAAACGTCACCGCGTCTTGAATGAGGGCATGGGTACCGACGACGAGATCGATCTCGCCGCCCTCGATCGCCGAGATGAGCGCTTCGCGTTCGGACTTCTTGAGCCGAGCACTCAGGAGTGCCACCCGGTAACCCGCAGGCTCCAAAAGCTTGCGGACGTTCGCGAAGTGCTGCTCGGCCAAGATCTCGGTCGGCACCATGAACGCGACTTGCGCGCCGCCTTCCATCACGATGACCGACGCGAGGACTCCCACGATGGTCTTTCCCGAACCGACGTCTCCTTGCACGAGCCGGCGCATGGGCACCGGGCTCGCCAGCTCGTCCGCGATCGTCTTCAGCGTCTTCTTCTGCGCCCCCGTCAGCCGAAACGGGAGGATGGTGCGGACCTTCTCCCGGATCGCGTCATCGACGTCGAACACTTTGGTCTTGTTCAGCCGACGGTCATGGGCCTTGCGCAGCTCGAGGGCAAGGAAGAACAAGAAGAACTCTTCGAAGATGAGCCGTTTCTGAGACGGCGAGCGAAACGCGTTGAGCTCGTCGAGCGGCGCGTCGTCATCGGGAAAATGAACTCTCGCGAGCGCGTCCTCGCGAGACGGTAGGTCATGACGCTTGGCTATCGCCTCGGGTAGGAAGTCCGGGATTCCCGGAGGCATCCCCATGACGAGGAAATGAATCACCCGCCGAAGGATCTTCGGGCTCATCGTCCCGATCCGCTCGTACACCGGAACGATCCGACCCGCGTGGGTCGTGTTGTCTTGCGCGTCGTCGACGAGCTCGTATTGCGGGCTCTTGACTTCCGGAAATAGCCCGAAGCCCGTCGTCTCGAACGTGCCGTAGATGAGGACCTTGCGTCCCGGGGTCAGCGTGTCTTTGAGAAACTCCTGATTGAACCACACCGCCTTGAGCTTGCCGGTCTCGTCTTTCCCCACCATCTCGACGATGGTGAAGTTTCGGCGTCGGGTCTTTCGGACGTTCACGGAAACGACCTCGACCTCAGCGGTGCCGCTGTGGCCGGACTCGATCTCGGCGATCTTCCATCGACGGCTTCGGTCTTCGTAGCGAAACGGGAGGTAGAGCAACAAGTCGTAGACGGTGCGGATGCCGCACTTGTCCAGCGCCTCGGCCTTCTTGGGACCGACGCCTTTGACGAATTGAATGGAGGTGGTGATATCGAGCATGGCCGCGGATGTCCGCGGAGATGCTACTACTTCGACGGCGCGATCGCGCGCTGGCGCATCCACACCGCGCCCGGCTTCAACCGGATCGTCTCCAGAGCGAACGGGAGAATGAACACTTCGCCGAGTCGAAAACCGGGCGGGAGAAGGCCGTTGGCGACATTGTTTCCGCCGTCGTTCGAGTCTCCGATGAACGACAAAATCAAATCGGGCGGTAGATCGACCCCGGAGAGGAGCACCCGCTCTAGCGACAGCTTGCCGACGCCCCCGTCACCGATGAGCTTGGCGGTGAGCTCTACCGGAACGCGTCCAGAGAGGAGCTGGAATATCGTCGACTCCGGCAAGGAGTCCTCGAGTAAGTCGAGATCGAGCGTCGCGCCGATGACGGCGAGGCTATCGTCGAAACGGATCCAGGGGCTCTCGATACCGGCCGGAAGCTGTCCGTCGCTTTGCTTACGCAAGTAGACGTTGGCTTCGTCCTCGGCGATCTCGAAGTCTTTCACCGCATCCGAGCCGGACTCGAAACGCGTCTGGACTTCCGTGAGTTTTTCCTCGAGGCTGTCGCCCTGGAAGGCCGAGCCCGGGGCGGAGACGACGAGGCCACTCGCCATGGCCAGCGCGATCGTTGATAACGCTATCTGCCTCATGACCCTTCCATCCTAGCTCAGCCGCGGCCGAAGTCGTAACGCTTCGACGAGCCCGAGGAGGTTCGTCTCTAGTTGCCAAGCTCCGCATGAAGCTCGAGAGCACCGTTATGCATCGGGTCGATCGCGAGCGCCTTTTCGGCCTCCCCTTTCGCTTTGTCGGCGTCGCCGAGCTCGACATAGATCTCGGCGAGCGCGACGTGCGCATCCGGCGAAGGATCGGACCACAACACGACGTGAAGCTCCCGTACGGCCTGGTCGAGCTCTCCGGTCTCACGCAAGATATCGATCAGCTCACGACGGGTCGCCAGAGCGCCCGGGTTGCGGTAGAGGCTCTTGCGAAGCAGCTGCGTGGCGTCGTCCGTCCGACCCCGACGGTGGAGCTCTCGGGCGTCGAACAGCTCGAGCAAAGCAACCACGTCTTCGCCTTCCGTGATGTCACGCTCATCCGCGCGCCGGTTCGCGGGATCTTCGCGCGGCACCGGGCGGACCCAAGGGTCCACTCCGTTCACATCGACGTCGCCGAGATGGGGAGCGAGAATCAGAGCCGCGGTACGGGCTCGGACGGCCTCGTCGTCGAGCGATTGGGTCATCGCGGCTTTCGACAACAAGAACTGAAGCTCGGCGTCATACGGACGGTCGCGTCTCGCCACCCGGAGCTCCTCCAAAGCATCGCGTTCGGAGCCGTTCCTCCAGAGACAAAACGCGTGGTTGAAGCGATAGACCGCGTGGGTCGGATCCCGATCCACCGCTCGCGCGAATGCGTGAGCGGCGCCATCGAAATCGTCGAGCCTGGCCAACGCCACCCCGAGGTTGTTCGACGCCGCGCCTCGATCCTCGCCCAGCCCGATCAACCCTTCGAACACTTTCTGGGCGGAGGTTGGCTCCTCGACCGTGAGATAGGCCAGCCCGAGCTCGAAATAGCTCGGCTCATGCCGGGAGAGATCATCGCCGGCTTTCACCAGAACCTCGATCCCCTCCAACGGACGGCCGACCGAGATGAGACGCCTCCCCAGCAAGAGGCGCGCGGCGAGATAGCTGGGCTCTCGTTTCAGCGCATGGCTCAATAACCGCACTTGGTCGTCGGCGTCGACGCTCAGCCGAGCGCGAGCGCTCGCTTCGAGCGCCGCGGAAGAGATCCCGAGGCGCCGCGCGGCCAGCGTGTCGAACCCCGGTGGGGGCTCTCCTGATTCGAGGCGAAAGACGTTCTTCGCAACCTGATTCGACAGCATCGAGAGCGCGTCGCTAGACGCGTAATCTTGAATCACGCCCAGCGTGGAGCCTCTTTCGAGATCGATGACGCGCGCTTCGACGTCCAGCCGCCAATCAGATTCCTGATACTCGCCCAGGACGAGTCGTTGGGCGGCCAACTTCCGACCGAGGGTGATGGCACTCGCCCGGCTCAGGGGCTCGCCGACGGTGAACCCGAGCTCTTCTAGAGCCCGGTTGCGCTCGACCGGATCCACGACATCATGTCCCGCCGCGTCGAGATGCGCGGACAAGGTCTCTTCGAACGCGCTGCCTTTCCAATCGTAGGCGCCGTTTTCGGCGACGTTGTCGAACGGTAGAATCAACGTCCGGAGCCCGGCCGCCAGGAGCAGCAAACTCGAGGGGCTCACCAGCACTCTCGGATGGGGATGACTGGGATGGCTACGATGGCTCGTCTCCGGAAAGTCCGTATGACCAACAATTATACACGTCGCAGCGGTACCTTATAATGATTGAAAGCTCGCATGCCTCGAATCGAAAACTCGGACCGGCCGATTGGGGTCTACCTCGTGGCGCTGTACTTCGTACTCGCCGGAGCGCTGGAAACTATTCAAAAGTACAGAGAGTGGGATGGGCCACTGACGTTCAACCCGTTGGGAGAGCGCTCGGTGTGGGAGCTGGCGGCGCATCCGTTGATCTACCTAGTCCTCGCCTTTCTGATCTGGCGATTCACTGCGCTCGGCAGGCTCGGCGCGCTCGTCTATGGCTATCTAATCCTCGGAACGTACGCGGTTTCTGGGTCGATCTACTTTTTTTACGACGGCGAGACGCCTCTCACCATCACCCCCTTGTTCGTCATCATCGCGATCTATCACGTGACCTCGCTCTTGCCCCTGATCGCCTATCTCCAGCCTGTACGTCAGAAGAAAATCTTCCGGGTCAGCGTTGTCGAGCTTCTCCTTTCGAGGGAGTAGGAGCCGGCACCTTGCAGTTTGAAGCGTCGGTCAAGCTCTGCTACCATCGTAAAAAGACAATTCGGCGCGGTTCGAGGGGGTCATACCCCTCCAACATATTGAAATGAAGGATTTTGTATTTGTCTAAAGTCTGATTGGGAGAACGCACATGCCAGTGCTGCCGTCAAAGGGGGGCTCCGGGCAGCAATTGCTCCAGTTGTTGGAGGATGCGAGCCGAGGTGACGAAAAAGCGCTCCGGAAGCTGCTCGCAGCGGACCCGGAGAGCCACGCCCCGTTGCTCCGTCTGCTCACCCAGCTCGACTACACCGAAGCCGAAGCGAAGGAGCATTGGAGCGGACTCCTTGCTCACCGCGCTTTACTGAGCGAAAAGCTCAACCGCGACGTGTCGCTTCAGGTCGCCGCCCTAGACTATTTCCAAAACGTCAAAAACGAGATCCGGCTTCCCAAGATTCTGGAGATGTCGACGTTTCTCGCGACCGAGCGAAGCGCCATCACGGACGGTCTCACCGGCCTCTACAACCGCCAGTTCTTCGACGCCAGCCTCCGCCGAGAGCTCAAGCGCGCGCGCCGCTACGGTCTCGCATTCTCTCTCGTCATGATGGATGTCGACGACTTCAAACGGGTTAACGACGTCCACGGCCATGTCGTCGGCGATGAAGCGCTCCACATGACGAGCGACGTCATCAGAGCGAGCATTCGAGAGATCGACGTCGCGTGCCGCTACGGCGGTGAAGAGTTCGCGATCATCCTGCCCGAGACGAGCCGGGCGGGCGCATTCATCGTATCCGAGCGGATCCGTCTCGATGTCGGCGAGATATTCAACATGAGGCCGGTCGGAGACCCTCGTATCGACCTCTCCGTCAGCGGCGGCATCGCCATCTATCCGACCGACTCGAACTCCGCCGAAGGCCTCGTGCGCATGGCGGACAAAGCGCTCTATCGGTCGAAACACGACGGCAAGAATCAGATCACGCTCCACGCCGACGAGAAGCGCCGCTCTCCTCGACTCGACGCGAGAAACGTCCTCGTGTTCCGCGAGCCGAACACCGACGACCGCGGCGAGCTTCGAAGCGAGACCCGGAACTTGTCGCGAAACGGCGCCTTGCTCGAGACTCGCCAGCCGTTTCGAGTCGGCACCGAGCTCGAGATCGATATTCACCTTCCGCAGAACGAGTCCAGCATCGTGCTTCGAGGACGCGTCGTTCGCCTCGAGGAGACCGGCACCGACGCCGATGAGCACACGCGGTATCAAGTCGGGGTGGCTTTTCTCGCCGAGACCGACGAAGAAGCGCGCAAGCTCGAAGGACTCGCCTCGGAGATCTACCGTCCGCCCGAAGACCCGGAAGAAGTATCGTCCATGGACGTGGATAACCAGAGCTAAACACCGTAGACTCTGGGCGGTTATGAAGGACTGGGATCTATCGCCGCCGCCCCGCTCCAAGCTCGGAGATCACGACGTCCGAGCCTTCGGCCGCCATCTCGAAGGCAAGCGCATCGCCTACATGGTCTCCGGCGGCATCGCCGCGTTCAAAGCCCCGACGATCGCGCGCGCCCTGCGTAAACAAGGCGCCGAAGTCATTGCTTACTGCTCGCGAGAAGCGCTCCGCTACACGACCGAAGACGCCCTCGAGTGGTCCACGACCCATCCGGTCATCACCCGCCTGAGCGCCTCCGCCGAGCACTTGAACGACGCCGAGCGCTTCGACGCTTACCTCGTCGCCCCCGCCACCTACAACACTATTAATAAGGTGGCGACCGGCGTCGGCGACGGCGTTCTCACCGCGACCCTCGCCGCCGCTCTCGGTCGGATGGAGCGAGGCGAGGCGAAAGTGCTCGTCGCGCCCACCATGCACGGCGACATGCACACCTCGATCCTCACCGACTCCATGCGGAAGCTCCAAGACATGGGAGTGCGCATCATCCCGCCGCGCCAGGATTACGGAAAGCACAACATCCCGGACACCCAAACGCTCGTCGCCGAAGTCTGCGCCGAGCTCAGCGCGTCACCGCTCAAAGGTCGGAAGATCCTCGTCACCGGCGGTCCGACCCCGGTTCCGGTCGACAACGTTCGCATCATCACCAACCGCTTCACCGGAAAGCTCGGCATCGCCATCGCCGATGAGCTCACCCTCCGAGGCGCCAAAGCCCATCTCGTCCTCGGCAAGACCGGCCTCAACCCGCCAAGCTACATCGCCTGCACCAAGGCGCGAACTTTCGACGAGTATCGCGACGCCGTCCTCGACACC
>JAJCXL010000017.1 GCA_029263435.1 Acidobacteriota bacterium
GCCGCTGGAGGAATATCTCATTCCGACCTCTCTCGCCTTCGCGCCGCTCGACGGCGTCGAAGTCAAGGGGCTCGCTTTTCCGGAGGCGATCCATCTCCTCACCGGCGGGTCGGAGACCCCGCTCGCAGTTTTCGAAGAGCAGTTCGCCATCGGCATCGAGATGGCGCTCGGTCCGGACGTCGCGCCCGGTGACCACGAGCTCTTTGGTCAGCTCAACTACCAGGCCTGCGACGATAAAGTATGTTACCGACCCGACAAGCTCCCGATCCGAGTCGCGTTCTCCGTCACGGAATCTGCGCCTGCGATGGCCGCGGATGTGCGTCCTCCGTTCGATCAAATCGACTTCGATACGATCACGCCCGCGGACGTTTTGGAGGCGGTTCCGCTCGAGGATCTCGAAGTGGCGGTGATTCCTGATGGCGGCGGCGACGATGTGCTCGCTAGGCTCGACGGCTTTCAGGTCGCGGGCACGACCGGTGGGTTTCTCGGTGCGAGTGATTTCATCGAGTTCATCGATGACGCGGAGGCGGGTCGGGTCAGGCAAGGGTGGTTCGAAGGCAAAGGACCGCTCGCGATCATTGCGATCGTATTGTTCGGCGGCCTCGCGCTCAATCTGACGCCGTGCGTCCTTCCCATGATCCCCATCAATCTCGGCATCATCGGGGCGGGCGCTCAAGCCGGCAGTCGTATGCAGGGCTTCGCTCTGGGCGGAGTCTACGGGCTCGCCATGGCGTTGGTCTACGGCACTCTCGGAGCCGTCGTGATTCTAACGGCCGGCACGTTCGGCACCATCAACGCATCTCCGTGGTTCAACTTCGGAATCGCGCTCTTGTTC
The DNA here is from genome assembly GCA_029263435.1 of Acidobacteriota bacterium. GTDB lineage: Bacteria > Acidobacteriota > Vicinamibacteria > Marinacidobacterales > SMYC01 > JAJCXL01. The sequence continues at coordinate 836 of JAJCXL010000017.1, forward strand.
GTCGTGCTCGCCCTCGCCATGTTCGACGTCATCGCGATTGATTTTTCGAGTCTCCAGTCGAAGATCCAGTTCTCGAATCGAGGAGGGAAGTTTCTCCTCGCCTTCGGCATGGGCGCGGTGGCGGCGTTGCTCGCTGGCGCTTGCGTCGCGCCGGTCGTCATCCAAGTCATCGTGTTCTCGAGTGACCTCTATGCCAAAGGGCAAGTCGCGGCCCTCGCGCTCCCATTCTTGCTGGGTCTGGGCATGGCCATTCCGTGGCCCATTGCCGGAGGCGGCATTTCGTTGCTCCCACGGCCCGGCGCTTGGATGGTGCACGTCAAGCAGGCCTTCGGAGTCCTCATCTTGGGCTTTGCCGCTTACTACGGCTATCTGGGCTATGGAATCGTGAGCGCGCGCTGGGTCGATGCGGCTGAGGTCGCCGAGAGCGTTCAAGAGAAGCTCGAGCAGGGCTGGGTCGCGTCGCTCTCCGACGGTCTCGCGCAAGCGAAGGCGGAGGACAAGCTCGTCCTCGTCGACGTGTGGGCGAGTTGGTGCAAGAACTGTCTCACCATGGACAAGACAACGTTCCAGGATGAAGAAGTCATGGCCCGGCTCGACGATTACGTCAAAGTGAAATATCAAGCCGAGGATCCCGAAGCGACGCCCGCTCGGGAAGTGATCCGCCGTTTCGACGGGGTTGGACTGCCGGTTTACGCGATTCTCAAGCCGGAGTAAGCGCTCTTCGCGAAGCGCGCGTCATTGACGGCCGGCGAGAGCGCCCGCTAACATGCCGGACAACCATTTCCGCTAAACTACCCAAACGACAAGAGGCTTGAGGCCGTGGTTTTCTTCAACTACACGACGATGCAGGTCTCGGCGAAGATCGTGTATTACGGGCCTGGCTTGTGCGGTAAGACCACCAACCTCCACCAAATCCACTCCCGCACCGACCCGGACTCGAGAGGCGAGATGGTCAGCCTCGAGACAGAAGCCGACCGCACGCTTTTCTTCGACTTGCTGCCCCTGGAAGTCGGGACGATCGGCGGGATGCGAGTCCGTCTTCAGTTGTACACGGTGCCGGGGCAAGTGTTCTACAACACGACCCGGAAGCTCGTCCTCAAAGGCGTCGACGGCATCGTGTTCGTGGCCGACTCACAAGAAGTGGCACTCGAGGCCAATATCGAGAGCTACCACAACCTGAAGCAGAATCTCGACGAGCTGAATCAGAGTATCGAGACGACTCCGTTCATCTATCAGTACAACAAACGCGATCTTCGACACATTCTGTCCGCTGAGGCACTCGACCGAAACTTGAACCACGATGGGTTCGACGTCATCGAGGCCGCGGCGCTCCATGGCATCGGGGTTTTCGAGACGCTCAAGATCATCTCGAAAAAAACCCTGGCCGCCGTACACCGAAAGATCTCCGGGGACAAGGAGGCACCCGCGAACCTCGAGATCCGCAACGACCCCCCTTCGCGGGCGCGGGCAATGTCCAAGCCCGTCGCGGTGGTTGAGCAGCCGGCCGAAAAGCCCGTACCGACGCCCTCGCCACCCCGCAAGCCGCGCCGTCCCGCCGTCTCCGCCAAGAAAGCGGACGTCGCGCTCCCTAGGGATCGGCCTGCCGGGCGCGCACAAACGATCGACTCTGCGGAGCCCTCCCGGAGGGATCCCGTATTCGCGGAGCTCGAGGACGATATCGAGGCCGAAGCGATGTCTTCGGTCACGGAAGAGCTCGACGTGCCGCCGAAGCCCGCGAAAGACGAGCTCGGGGCCGAGGCTTCCACCGGTGAGGTGCGCATCGAATTTCCGATGAACCCGGAGCACACGCAGGACATCGCGCGAGAGACCATTGCTGCAGCTTTGAACCCGACCGTGCCGACCAAGTCGCGGATCGATATCGAGAGAGAGTTGGCGAAGCTCCGGGAATTGGCGTTTCCCGCCGCGCGGCCGGAGGGTCCTAGCCCGGTTCGCGCCCGGACGTCGGCAAGGGTGCCTAAAGAAACGCTCGCGGGGGCGACAGCCCTCGAGGTTGCGTTGAAGCTAGTCGGAGACCAGTCGGCCTATGAGGTAAAGGACACCTGCCGGATAGATTTGCCGCCGACCCAAGCGGGGGGACGAAGAAGGGTCCGGCTCGAGATTGACCTAATAGAGTCCGACGAGGATTGACCTGCCGCGGCCGTACATCCCCGTCGTCGGGTAGGCGAGCACTCAGGGCTAGTCTACGTTCCCGATTGCGAGTCGACGTAGAGGTGGTAGACCCTCAAGCCGAGCTCGCGGGTGTCGGCGCCGATGGAAGCATCTGCCGGTATGAACGACTGGCTATTGACGAGGCGAAGATCGACCCAGTCATCATCTCCTAAAGCACTCGCGGGAATCGTAATCTTCTTCAGGAAAGGATCCCTGTCCTCGACCGTGAATCTCGCCACTTCGTTGTCGCCCACGACGATGGCGACTTCGAGCGGCTCCTCGAACGCGGCGACGTTGGTGTCCGCCTGGAGGTAGAGCACGCTTTCCTTCTTCGGGTTGCGAAAAGAGCACACCGCTTCTTTCTTCGTCCACTGCCATTCGATGCCGGAGTTCGGGTTGTCAGGATCGGTCTCCAGCTGGTGCCAGCCTTCTTTGTAGACCAGAAAGATGTTCTCCTTCTGGTCGAGAAGCTCCAGCTGCCCGACGGAATAGGCCATATTGCCCGTATCCGTTCCGGCCATGCCGAGCCTCTCACCCGTTTCGGGAACATAGAGACCGATCTCCACGTTCGCGGTCCCGAGATAGGGGTAGAGCGGAATGAAATGCGTGCGCTTGTACTCGATGGTCTGGCCGCTCGTCCACGAGCTCGTCGGCTCCGCGGGTTGATGATCGTCCGTGAACAGCAAGGCGTCGTGGGAGTCGAGGAAGTGAACGAAGACGGTGTAGTCCTGCGAGATGGGCTCGGAGTTTTCACCGATCTCGAACCGGTACGTGATCTCGATGGGGCTCCCGATAGGGGCTCTCGCCTTGTTGGTCTCGAAACTCGGAGTGATCGGCCGGCTCTCTGAAGGCTCCTCGCTGCCACATGCGGCGAGCCCCAGGCCGAACGCCAAGATGACAAGAGCAGCCTTGGCGGAACCTTGGAACGTGAATCCCGATTGCAGTCGATCCATGCGCTTGGATACTCCCTGTTGGATTTCCCTCAAGCAAATCCGGGAGTATGTCATGGCAGTAGGTGATCGTCAATTAAATGTTTGGCTCAACGGGTTCTTGCCCTTTTGAATCTCGGTTGCTATAGTCGTTGTCGATCGCGAGAGAAGTATTTATTTGAATGACTTAGAGCGAATAGCCGAAACCGGAGTCAGTGACCGCCGGAGGCTCATGCGTGGCTGACAGTGGCCAAGCATTGGGTCTCATCGAGACGCGGGGCCTAGTCGCCGCGATCGACGCTGCGGACGCCATGCTGAAAGCGGCGAAGGTGGAGCTCGTCTCGCAAGAACGCATCGATGGGGGACTCGTCACGATCGTCGTCCGCGGCGATGTCGGCTCCGTGACCGCGGCGACACAAGCGGGTGCTAGAGCCGCGCGGGCGCTAGGGGAGCTCGTCTCGGTACATGTGATTCCCCGTCCGTTTCCGGAAGTAGAAGCGCTGTTCCCGTCAGCGACTACCGCCGCAGTGAAATCGGGCCGGGGCTCCCGAGCGTCGAAGAACCGCCGGTGAATAACGTGAGGTTCGGTGTCTGAGATCAGAGTAGACGCGGATCTGCGATCGGTGCAGCAGGCGCGAGAGCTGGTTCTGGCTTCTTACGAGGCTTGGCAAAGCTACGCGCATTTTTCGCAAGAGCAAGTCGATAGGATTGTCGCGGCCTGTGCGGAGGCGGCTTCCAAAGCTTCGTACGAGCTCGCGAAACACGCCGTCGAAGAAACCGGATTCGGCGTCGTCGAGCATAAGTTCATCAAGAACAAGTTCGCTTCGGAAGGCGTGCACGAGTTCATTCGCGACATGAAGACCGTCGGTGTGATTCGGGAGAGTCCCGAGCGCAAGGTCTACGAGATCGCCGAGCCGGTGGGTGTCGTCGCCGCGATCGTGCCATCGACCAACCCGACCTCGACGGCGATCTACAAGATCCTCATCAGCTTGAAATCCCGCAACGGCGTCGTGCTGTCACCGCACCCTTCGGCGAAGGAATGCATCCGACGGACGTGCGAGCTCCTCGAAGAGGCGGCGCTCGGCGCCGGCGCTCCGCGAGGCCTCATCGGCTGCATGACCGAAGTCTCTCTAGGCGGCACCCGTGAGCTCATGAGCCACCGCCGTACAGCGGTGATCCTCGCCACGGGCGGGATGGGGCTCGTGCGCGCGGCTTATAGCTCCGGCAAGCCCGCCTTCGGGGTCGGCCCCGGAAACGTGCCCGCCTACATCGAGTCGAGTGCCGACGTCCCGAAGGCCGTTCGCGACATCATCACGGGGAAAACCTACGACAACGGCACCTTGTGCTGCTCAGAGCAAGCTCTGATCTGTGATCGAAGTATTGCGGACGAGGTTCGGAGACAAGTCTCGCTCCAGGGTGGGTATTTTCTGAACGACGAGCAAGCCCGAGCCCTGGCCGCTCGAGTCGTCCTGCCGTCTCGACTCGCGAGTCCCGAGATCGTCGGCAAGAGCGCGCGCGTGATCGCGGATCGCTGTGGGATTGCGGTTCCGGAAGGCACCCGGGCGCTCGTCGTCGAGCTCGAAGGGGTAGGGCGCGACTATCCGTTGTCGATCGAGAAGTTGTCTCCCATCCTCGCTTTCTATGTCGTCGAAGATTGGAAAGAAGGGTGCGAGCGAGCGAAGCAAGTCCTCCGCTACGGCGGGATGGGACATACGCTGTCCATCCACTCCAAAGACGACGCCATCATCCGAGAGTTCGCGCTGCAAAAGCCGGCGTCGCGGATCGTTGCCAACTCACCGGCGACTCATGGTGCGGTCGGCTTCAGCACCGGTCTCGCCCCCGCGATGACCTTGGGATGCGGATCCTATGGCGGCAACATCACGTCGGATAACATCACCCCGCTCCATCTCATCAACGTCAAACGGTTGGCCTATGAGATCCGACCGGTCGATATCGAAGCGACGCTCGCGAGCTATGCCTATGAAGGTGAGCGCACCGCACCATTACCGGTCCAAGCGAACGCGCCGCAGGTCGGCGTCGCTGCCAGTGCTTCTCTCGAGGAGCGGGTGTCACGGTTCTTGTCCGCGCGGGGCCTCGTCGATAGCGGCGAGCGTTCGGCGCCGGTGAGTCCTTCGGACGAAGCGTCGTTCGATGGAGAAACGACGCGTAGCGCCCCGGGGAGCGACGCGACCCGAGAGCTACCTGCGCAGCACGTGCGACCGATGGAGTTCGTTTCTGAAGAGGACGTCCGGGCCGCGCTTTCGGAAGGCCGAAAGCTGCCGGTTGCCTCCGCGACTGTGATTACCCCTTCTGCTCGAGACATTGGGAACGAGCACAATATTTTTCTGCGGGTCTAGGAGAGGAGTTTCGAGCGTGCCGGTATTTCGTACTCGACTGCTCGCGGTGTGCCTGCTCACGGCCGCCGTGTTTGGCTGTTCCGGTAAGAACAAGGTTTCCGAGCCCGACGCCCCGCCCGATTCCGGCGCCGTCGACGCCGTCGGCGAGACTGTGAGTCTTGCTAGAGCCGAAGTTTCGAAAGGCGACGAGCTTGCGAGTCGTGGAAATTGGGCTGAAGCGCGAGGCCACTACGATCGGGCGGTGGACTTGTTGCTCACGGTTCCCGGAGGGGTCGAGTCCTCGGAAGAGGTGTCGAACCTCTACGACACGATTCTCGGAACGATCTATGAGACCGAGCGAGCCTCGGTCGAGGCCGGCCGAGAGGTTCGGCAAGAGCAAGCCGAGCCCGCGGCGGTGGATGATCTTACGAGCGACGCCGCTCTCGAGACCATTGCCGAGAATGAAGGGGGAGAGGTCGCGGCCACCGACCTCCCCGAAGTTACCTACGACATTCCGATCGTGATGAACGCGCGGGTCCGCTCGATCATCGAGATGTATCAGCTCCGTCGACATGATTGGTTCCAAAGCGCGCTCAATCGCAAAGCTCAGCACGAGGGCATGATCCGTCGGATCTTCGCCGAAGAGGGCGTGCCGCAAGATCTCATCTACCTCGCGATGGTCGAAAGCGCCTACAAGACGAGAGCGGTGTCACGGGCGGGTGCGCGAGGAATGTGGCAGTTCATTCGAGGCACCGGACGGCTCTACGGGTTGAATCAGACATTTTGGGTCGACGACCGGTTCAACCCCGAGAAAGCGACGCGGGCGGCGGCGCGTCACTTGAAAGATCTGTACGAGGACTTCGAGGATTGGTACCTCGTCATGGCGGCCTACAACTCTGGTCCGCGGCGAGTGGAGCGTGCGATTCGACGGACAGGAAGTCGAGACTTTTGGACCCATGCCAAACGACGGGTCCTGCCTCGAGAGACGAGGAGCTACATTCCGCTCATCCTCGCAGCGATAGTCGTTGGCAAGAACCCCGAGGCCTACGGGTTCGACCCGCCGGAGCCTGCGCCGATGGAGTACGACGTCGTGCGCTTGGATCACCCCGTCGATCTGGCGACCGCGGCCGAGTCCGCCGGCGTCAGCGTGGAGGATATGAAGGCGCTGAACCCGGAGCTGCGACGGTGGGTAACCCCGCTGGAGCAAAGCGACTACCCTCTGCGCGTTCCGGTCGGAACGCAAGAGACGTTCCGGGTCGCGCTCGCTGCCATCCCCGCGGACGAACGAGTCCGATTCGGTACTCACGTCGTTCAGCGCGGTGACACGCTTTCGCGGATCGCCAACCGATACGGCACGTCGATCGATGCGTTGACGGCCGCAAACCAGATCCAGCGTCGCTCTCTCATCCACCCCGGCCAAGTGCTGACGGTTCCGGTGCCCCCCGGTAGTGGCGCCGAACGTATCCGCTCCGTGCAGCAACGCGAGGTGGTGGCGGAGAATGGACAAGACGTCTACGTGGTACAGCGCGGGGACACGCTGGGGGAGATCTCGACTTCGTTCAAAATGTCACTGGGACAACTTCGGGCCTTGAACGGGATGGCATCGAGCGCGAACCGAATCCATCCCGGACAAAAGCTCATCGTCACAGCTCGAGTCGCCGCCGCGATGGATCGCGGGGCTGCTGCGCGTGCTCCGTCGTCGGATTCGCTCACGACCGGCCACTATGTCGTACAGCCGGGAGACACTCTCGGGCAGATCGCAGAGGCCCACGGGATGGGACTGTCGGTGTTACGAGGATTGAACGACATGGGTGGAGGTCGGACCCGGATCTATCCCGGCCAGAGACTATCCGTACGTGCGGCAGCAGGCGCCACCGCGGGAGACGGAGGCTCGGGCCCGATCCGCTATCGCATTCGCCGGGGCGACACTCTGTCCAAGATTGCCCAACGCTTCGGCGTGTCGATCCAGGAGATCCGTGACTGGAACTCGATCCGTTCTGATCAAATCGTCGCTGGCGACCGACTGACGATCCACGTCAGGACCGGCACCAACTAGCGTCCCGAGCGAAGTCTTCGAGGGGCCTGCCCCTCGCCGACGAGACCTTGCTCGGCGGTGACGAAGCCGTGGGGGAGGTTTCTCGGCTTAAAAATCGTCTGGTCCCTTATGCTCGTGACGACGAACACCGGGGCCGTCAGTGGTGTCGAGGGATTGGTCGTCCGCGTCGAGGTGGATGTCGGGCCGGGACTCCAAGCGTTTCGAGTCGTGGGCCTTCCCGATGCGGCGGTGCGAGAGGCACAGGTGCGGGTGCGCGCGGCGCTCCTCAATAGCGGGTTCGGTCCGCTCGAAGGCGGTGTCACCGTGAATCTCGCTCCGGCCAATGTTCGCAAGCAAGGTACGTCCTACGACTTGGCCGTCGCGCTCGGGCTCGTGGCGGCGATAGAGCAGGCGCCGGCGGACCGCCTCTCCGAGCTCTTGTGCTTGGGCGAGCTTGCGCTCGATGGCACGGTCCGCTCGGTAAGAGGTGTACTTCCCGCTGTGGCCGAGGCGGCCGAGAACGGGATCCGCCACGTCGTCGTGCCATGCGAGAACTCTGCCGAGGCTTCGCTCGTGGACGGCGTCTTCGTCTATCCGGTAGCGAGTTTGCGAGCGGCGGTCGATCTCTTGTCTGGGAGTTGGGAGCTCTCTCGTCTGCGGCCGAAGAGGGCTTCGGGCGGGGCCGCTCCGGCGAGTGCTTTGGATCTCGCGGATGTGCGCGGTCAACAACTCGCAAAACGCGCGCTCGAGATCGCCGCGGCGGGCGGGCACAACCTCTTGATGTCCGGGCCCCCCGGAGCGGGCAAGAGCCTCTTGGCCGCACGCATGCCTTCGCTGCTCCCTCCACTTCCGAACGCGCACGCGCTCGAAGTGACCAAGATTCACTCCGTCGCTGGACTCTTGGGCGGTGGTGATTTGGTGACGTCGCCTCCGTTTCGGGCCCCACACCACACGGTTTCCCCGGCGGCGATGGTTGGAGGCGGTCAAGGGCCGACCCCGGGTGAAGTTAGCCTCGCCCATCGCGGGGTCTTGTTTCTCGATGAGCTGCCGGAGTTTCAAAGGCCGGCGCTCGAGGCGCTGAGGCAACCGGTGGAAGAAGGCAAAGTGTATATCCGGCGGGTGGACAGACTCACGACGTTGCCGGCTCGCTTCACGTTGGTGGGAGCGATGAATCCGTGTCCGTGTGGCTATCTGGGCTCGTCCGGTCGACCCTGCCGTTGCACGGACGCGATGGTCCATCGATATCAAGCCAAGATTTCGGGGCCTCTGTTGGATCGGATCGATTTGAGGGTCGCGGTCCGCCGGTTGGAATCAGGCGAGCTCTTGGCACCCGGCTCGGGAGAGCGCTCGATGGATATCCGCGAGCGGGTCATGAGAACGAGGCGTTTGCAGCGGAGCAGGTTTCGCGGTGGGGGCGCTCGGCTGAACGCCTTCATGTCGCCCAAACAAGTCGCGAGGCACTGTCCGCTAGCGGAGGAAGGGACGGAGACCTTGAGACGCGCGATCGATCATTTTCGGCTGTCCGCTCGGGCGTTTCATCGGGTGTTGAAAGTCTCACGCACGATCGCGGATCTGGTGGGCTCTCCCGCGATCGAGTCAGACCATCTCCAAGAAGCCTTGATGTATCGCGAGGGGGATGGCCTCGGCTAGACAAGAGAGTCGTTGTCGGGGGCGGCCACCGATTCTGTATCATCCGGCTTCGCCGACGGTGCATCGCTTGGCGAAGGACGGGAGCGATTAGATGATGAAGTCTCGGATGAGACGTCGTGAATTTCTTCGAGCTGGAGGCGCGGCGCTCGGCGGAACGTGGCTCGGGTGCCGCGAAGCCCAACCGCCAACCGACGCGCTCGATCGTGAGTTGTCCGCAAGAATGGAGGCCCTTCACATCCCGGGGCTCGCCGCGTGCGCCGTGCAAGGGAGCGAGATCGTGTGGACCGGAGAGTACGGTCTCGCGAATATCGACACGGCGGCCTCGATGAGCGTGGATACGATTCTGAATATCGCCTCCATATCGAAGACCGTGACGACGACCGCGCTGATGCAGCTTTGGGAGGAGGGAGCGTTTCGCCTCGACGACGACGTGAGCGACTACCTCTCTTTCGAGTTGCGCCATCCTGGATTTCCGCGAGCACCGGTGACCTTCGAACATCTCTTGACGCACACGTCGTCGATTGCCGACGCGAACGCCTATTCGCGGAGCTACGCTTGTGGCGATCCGGAGCTTCCGCTCCGAGAGTGGATCGAAGAGTACTTTCGCACCGGTGGTCGTTTCTATGACGTCGAGGAGAACTTCCACTCGTGGGGACCAGGGGAGCGCTACGCCTACAACAATGTCGCGTTCGGGCTAGTGGCCCATTTAGTGGAAACGATCTCGGGCTCCTCTTTTCCCAAGCGGTGCCAGGCTCGGATTTTCGAGCCGCTCGGTATGAACGAAACATCGTGGTACCTGCGAGATATCGACCCGGCCCGTCACGCAGTGCCCTACACTTGGGCGGAGGAGGGGCAAGCTCGTGGGCCGACCTGGGGCGGTGAAGCGCAAGGAGCCATTGGGATCGATGGTCCGAGCGGCGCTTCGATCTCTGAGAGCGGTTTCATCGCCAACTGTCTTTACAACCACCCGAACTACCCCGACGGATTCTTGCGCACGAGCGTACGCCAGCTCGCTACCTATCTGAGCAGCTATCTCGGTGCCGGACCGCCCATCCTCGAAGAGCGCACGCTCGACACGATGTTGAGGGTGCGCACCGAAAGGATTTGGGGCTTGTCTTGGTACGTCCGTGACGTGGCGGGAGGAGCATATTGGGGACATGGCGGAGCCGACCCTGGCGTCAACACCCGCATCGATCTCGATCGTCGAACGGGCACCGGCGCGATCGTCTTCGCGAACACGTTCATCGATGATGCCGCCTCCGAGATGCGCGCGCTCAGCGCGCGCATCTTGAGAGACGTTTTCAACTAACCCGCAGTCGAGCTAGGGGAGCCGGTAAACCCAGATGCCGTCTTTGGGGTCAGCGACCCCGATGAAAGCATCCAACGAGTCGATGTAGACCCATTTGGAGAAGACGCGATTCGAGCTCGTTTTGACCGACGGCGGGTAAGGTCCGCTTCTCGGGGTCACGTTGTCGTAGCGGCCAGATTCGGGATCGAGTCGGAACACTTTCGAACCACCCTCCCACTGAACGAGCTTGCCGCTCGGACCATGAATGTCGAACGCATAATACGGGTTCGATATACCGGCTTTCGCGGTGTTGACGACGGTTTCCGGCGCGCTCACCGAGCCGTCGAGACCGACGCGGCTTCGATAGAGCCCATCGTTGTAGCTGGTCCAATAGAGGTAGCGCGTTCGGTCATCGAATTGAGCGTTTCCGCTCGAGGCGTAGCGCAAGTTCACGTCCTGAACGACTTCATAGTTGTTCTTGGGATCGTAGGCGTAGAAACGGCCGCGATGAGAAATCGCGTACACCAATCCTCGCGCTCGATCGAACACTGTCTTAGGATTCTGGGTGTTTGGCAGCTGGAGCTTTCGCCAGGTCTTGTTGTTCACCGACCATACCCAAGAATGGTGCCCACCGGCCGTTCCAGACTCACAAAACGGAAGGACGCCCAGGACCAGGATCTCGTTCGTTGACGGCACGAAGAGTACGCCGTCGGGACTGGAGAGCGCAGGCGGCCCGCTCGTCGGCATCCGACAGCTGAGGCGGTTGCCGTTGGCGTCGCGCAGGCGCGGTCCGTTGAGGCCTACCGGTTCGGTATCGCGACTCCAGCGGTGGGAGGCGAAATCCCATCGATAAATCTCGTTGCCTCCGTAGCCTCGCCCGCCCCCTCGAGCGGCGCTCCACCATCGTCCGGTGGTCTCGTCGAAGGCCATTCCATTCGTGAGGAACGCGACGTCGGCGTTGCGACAGCCGATGTCGTCACAAAACGAGAAGGAGCTCGTTTCGTTGACGAGAACGTTCCCAATCTCGGTTCCGGGAAGTTGCGCCCAACGGCCACGGCTCGGCAGGTGGGCAGCCAAGCGGTCGTAAACACCTGCATCCGGGGCAGGCGTCGGATCGGGCGTGGGCGGCGCCGGCGGAGGCGGAATATCCTCCGGTGGTGGAGCCGGCGACGGCGAGGGCGTGGGCTCTGGAGCCGGAGCCGGTGGTGGCGGCCCGGTCGAACCGTCGCCCGATAGACCTGCGTAGGAATGGAGAGACGCCTGCCACAGCGCGCCGCTCGACGACCACCATGCTTCACAAAGATGGCGAATCTCGCGTCCGATCGATTGGGCGGCTGAAGAGAAGCTAGAGCTCGCGAGAAGTGCGACCTTGTCGACACAGATACTCGCGTAGTAAGTAGGGAGACCGGTTCCTGAGCCTTGTCCGGCCGCGGGCACCGTGAAGTCGGAGAGCAAATTCTTGGCCACCGCAATCTGCGCGAGCATGCGGTTGTCGCTCCGGATCTCGGTGAGCGTTTCGGTGACGGCTGGAGAGAGGCTCGGGTGCTCCGCGCCGACGACGAGGCCGAATGCCCATCCCACTCGCCACAGCATGAGCTGGTAGTTCATGCCCGAAACTGTCGAGTTGGTCAGGAGACTAGGGACGCTCGCCAGCCCGTTGCTCTCGTGCCACGCTCGCTCGAGCTGATCGTCGGTCCACAGCAACGCGTGGAGAAGCGACTCATAGTCGCTCTCGCTCACGTCTCGCCAAGGGCTGTCGAAAGATAATCCCCGATTGAAGCTTTCGAATAAGGACAAGGACTGGGCGAGATAACCCGTTGCGCGCTCGACGGCAGCGCAATCACGGGCGCAGGCCGCGCGCAGCGAGATCAAGGACTGTTCAGCGAGCCTGTACTCCTCGTGCGCGCGGTCGAACACTCCCAACGCGATGCCGACGCGGTCGCCTCCGCTCGCTGGTGGCGCGCCCGTCGACGACGATCCGATCGCAACAGCGCTGCCATTGCCGCCGGAAAGCCAAACGAGACCTTCGAGCAGAGTGGATCGTGCTGACGAGGCCCCAGTGAGCGCGTCCACGGAAAGCTGGACTTGCAGAGCTTCATAAGCGCTCGAGTGAGTTTGTAGATAGGTCATCAGCTCGCCCGCCGCGGCGGTGAGCAGATTCATCGCGTCGATTTGGTTGATGACCTCTTGTTTTTCTTGTGGGGAAAACTCGGCGTGGGCGCTGACTCCACTGAGCGACAGCGCGCCTACCAATAGAAGCCCTCTGAGCGTCGAATACAACGTGGTTGTCCTTTCGTGAGGGGGGATGCTAAGAAGACTATGTGACACGCCGCACACACGCTGTGACGCAAGCCGGGTGGGGAACCCCCCGTGAGGACGTGGGGATTGTCCTACAGGGTCGAAACGGCAATGCGGAGCCGCTGATTCTTGGGCGAACGGGACGTTCGCTGCGGCTTCTCGCCGTTGGACTATTACTCATTTTGGGCCTGGCCTGCGCGCCGGATCGGGCAGCTCGCCCGAACATTCTCTTCATCATGTCCGACGACCATGCTCAGCGGGCGGTAAGTGCCTATGGGGACAGTCTCATCGAGACCCCGAATATCGATCGCATCGCAGACCAAGGCGTGCTTTTCGCGAACAGCTTCGTGACGAACTCGATCTGCGCTCCGAGTCGGGCGGTGCTCCTTACCGGGAAGTATAGTCACGTCAACGGGCTTCGGGACAATCGAGATGCGTTCGACGGAAGCCAGGAGACGTTCCCGAAGCTGCTTCGAGCCGCCGGATATGAGACGGCGATCGTAGGGAAATGGCACCTCAAGACCGAACCTACCGGCTTCGACACCTGGCGAATCCTCGTGGATCAGGGGCAGTACTACAATCCCGACTTCATCGAGAATGGGGTCACGGTTCAGCGTCAGGGCTACGTGACGGATGTGATCACGGATATGGCCCTGGAATTTCTACGCGCCAGAGACCCGGAAAAGCCGTTCGCTCTGCTCTATCAGCACAAAGCGCCGCATAGGAACTGGATGCCGGATACTCGCCATCTCGAGCGCTTCGCCGAGCGAGACATCCCGATACCACCGACGTTCGACGACGACTACGACGGGCGCCTCGCCGCTGCGGGCCAGGACATGCGCGTCGCCGACATGTATCTCTCTCTCGACATGAAACTTCAGCGAGATGTTTACGAAACGGAGACCGGCACCGGCGGACATCCGACCTATGACCCGACGGCCGGCTGGGAAGACGATTACAGGCGCATGAGCGATACACAAAGGGCGGCGTGGGATGCGCATTATGATCCCATCAACGCTGAGTTCCAACGCGAGCGGCCGCAAGGTGACGCCCTCGCCCGGTGGAAGTACCAGCGTTACATGCGCGACTATCTAGCGACCGTCGCGTCTCTAGACGATAACGTCGGGCGCTTGCTCGACTATCTCGACGAGGCAGGCCTTTCGAACGACACTCTCGTCGTCTATACCTCGGACCAAGGGTTCTACCTCGGCGAGCATGGCTGGTACGACAAACGATTCATGTATGAGGAGTCGTTGCGGACCCCTCTGCTGCTTCGCTATCCGGCCGAGTTGGACGCAGCAATCCGGCAAGACGCGCTCGTTTTGAACTTGGATCTTGCGCCGACGATCCTCGACTTCGCAGGCGTGCGGGTGCCGGACGCGATGCAGGGAGCGTCGCTCAGACCGCTGACGAGCTCGCTCCTCTCCGACGCGCCGTGGCGAGACGCCATCTACTACCGCTACTACGAGTACCCGCATGGATGGCACTCGGTCCGGCCCCATTACGGTTTGCGCACGGAGGAGTTCAAGCTCATCCACTTCGAAGGCGACCTCGACACGTGGGAGCTGTTCGATCTGTCGGTCGACCCGCACGAGCTCACGAACCTCTACGGACAAGAGGAGATGCGCGTGGTGCAAGAAGAGCTCCATGAGGCCTTGCGAGCGCTCCGTCTAGAGCTTGGTGACGCCGCGCCGAACTAACGCCCTTCGATCTCGAGCGTCGCGAGCTCGCGCTCTCTTTTGCATCGAGGCTACTTCAACGCGGACGCCAAGCGCTCGCGGAACGACTCGAGAACTTGAATTCTTGCGAAGCGCTTGTCGTTTCCCGCTACGATCGTCCAGGGCGCGTAGCCCGTCGACGTGTGGGTGATCATGTCGTTCACGGCGCGTTCATAGGCGTCCCACTTTTCGCGATTGCGCCAATCCTCGTCGGTGATCTTGTGCTGTTTCCAAGGCGTTTGTTCTCGCTCTTTGAAGCGCGCGAGCTGCTCGTCCGGGCTCACGTGTAGCCAGAACTTCGCCACCACGATGCCGTGTTGGGTGAGCTGGTCCTCGAAGTCGTTAATCTCACGATAGGAGCGTTTCCACGCCTCTTCCGTAGCGAAGCCTTCTACCCGCTCGACGAGAACCCGTCCATACCAGGAGCGGTCATAGAGGGTCATGTGCCCCTTTCGGGGCAAATGGCGCCAGAAGCGCCATAAATAGTGCTGTGCTCGCTCCTCGTCGGTGGGCGCCGCTACAGAGATGACCCGATAGAGGCGAGGGTCGATCGCTCGAGTGATACGACGGATGACACCTCCTTTTCCGGAAGCGTCCCATCCTTCGAAGACGGCGACGCTGACGACACCGCGCTCGAACGCCTGCCAGGCAAGTGAGCGGATCGCTTTTTGGAGACGGGAGAGGCGTTGACGGTAGCGCGTCTCAGTCAAGGTTCGAGTGAGATCGACCCGGTTGAGAATCGTGACAGCGGTGTCGAGCTTCGCTAGGTTGGGCGCCTCCGTCACGCGTGGGGGCGCGGCGACTGGAAGTTGCTGCTGCAAGCGGGCGCGAATGGCGCTCAATAACGTCCTTCCGACCGTGAGGTCTCGGTAGCGATGGTCCGTGGCTTCGACCAGATGCCATGGCGCGTGGCCGGTATCCGTCTCTCGGATCGCTCGCTCGGAGACTTCAGCGAATCGATCGTAGCGTTTGGAGAATTTTTCGACCGTCGGGGACGTGTGGGCGCTGCGGGCACGGTCTTTCGCGTCCGCTTGGAGCCGTTTTCGCTGGGTTTGCTTCGATAGATGGAACCAGAGCTTGATGATCAGTGCCCCGCCATCGATGAGAAGGCGCTCGAAGTCACGGATGCGAGCGAGCTCTTGGCTCAGCTCGAATGCGGTGCATCTTTTGAACACCCTGTCGATGATCGGTTTCGTATACCAAGAGCCGAACATCACTGCGATCGTTCCCTGCGGAGGCATGCAACGCCAGAATCTCCAATAGCGTGGGCGCTCGGCCTCCTCACCGGTCTCGTCCCAAAAAGCATGCGTCTGAATGCCGCGGGTGTCCAACCAACGATGGAGCAAGCCGACGACGTCGCCTTTGCCCGCTCCTTCCACGCCGGAAACAATCACGATCACCGGGACTTCTGCTTTGGACAGACTTCGCTGCGCCTCCAATAGCTTCGTGTGTAGCTCCGGCTCTAGCGCTTGGAACTTCTTCTTGGAAACTCTTCGGCCCAGCTCCGCTGCTTCGAACACGTCTTTCGTACCCCCTCGAAGACCCCTTCGAGCAACAATCGTGCCGACGCCGCCACAGCGATCTCCCGCCGGGCAGCAGGGTTTTGGTGTGCTCGAGGCGTTTTCGTTCGTGGGGCATTTCACGCGCCTTTCGGCGACATCACACCCAAGTGCGACACGCGGCGGACCCTCGCCGCGCACGATGGTTTTGATATGCTTTCTTCGAGGTCGTAACCATCGTGACAACGCACTCCCTCAAGTCGTTCGAGAAGACGCTGAAGCTTCGTCTCCGCACGAAGGACGATTTCGAGGCGATTCGAGCCCTCCATTCGAAATGCTTTCCGACCATGGAGAACTGGCGTCGGGAGCCGCTAGAAAGCCAGATCGAGATTTTTCCCGAGGGGCAGCTGTGCATCGAGTATGAAGGCGCGCTGATCGCCTCGTCGTCGACGTTGATCGTAGAGTTCTCCGACTACTCGGATTGGCACAACTGGAAAGAGATTTCCGATAACGGGTTTATTCGGAACCACAATCCGAAAGGCGACACCCTCTACGGCATGGAAATGATGGTGCATCCCGACTATCGGGGGATGAAGCTCGCCAGACGCCTCTACGACGCTCGCAAAGAGCTCGTGAGCGAGCGCAATCTGTACCGCATCATCATCGGAGGTCGGATCCCAGGCTACGGTGAGCACGCCGAGGAGATGAGCTCACGGGAGTATGTCGATGCGGTGATCGAGAGGAAGCTCTATGACAATGTGCTCACCGCACAGCTCGCCAATGGCTTCACTCTGAAGCGCTTGATCCCGAACTACCTTCCCGACGACGCGGCCTCGCGAGGCTACGCCACTTTTCTCGAATGGGTGAATCTCGACTACGTCGACGAGCGCAAGAAGAAAGTCATGACCGTTTCGACGGTGAGAATATGCGTCGTCCAATACGAGCTCCGCACGATTCGAAAGTTCGAAGAGTTCGCGAAGCAGTGCGAGTTCTTCGTCGACGTCGCGTCGGATTACAAGTCCGACTTCGTGGTTTTCGGAGAGATGATTACCGCGCAGCTCTTGCCTCTGGTCGAGCCGGCGCGTCCGGCGGTGATGGCCCGAGAGCTCGCGCAAAAGACCCCCCAATATCTGGAGCTATTTACGAATCTGGCCATCCGCTACGACGTGAACATCATCGGAGGCTCCCAGCTCCTGGTCACCGATGACGACCTCTACAACGTCGCATACTTGTTTCGGCGGGACGGGACGCTCGAAAGCCAATACAAGATTCACGTGACCCCAAGCGAAAAGAAATGGTGGGGCGTGCAGCCGGGTAGTGAGATTCGAGTGTTCGACACGGATTGCGGAAAGATCGCCATCTTCGTGGGCTACGACATTCAGTTTCCGGAGATGGCGCGGATCGCGGTCGAACGCGGGGCGCAGATCTTCTTCGTGCCTTTCAACACCGATTCGCGCGACGACTACTTGCGGGTGCGCCTGTGCGCCCAAGCCCGCTGCATCGAGAACCACGTCTATGCCGCGATTGCCGGTTGTGTCGGCAATATGCCCCTCGTCGGAGAGGGCGATGTCCACTACGGCCAGTCCGCGATCTTCACGCCTTGCGACATGCCCTTCAGCCGCGACGGGGTTGCCGCAGAATCGATGCCGAACATCGAGACGGTCGTGACCCATGACGTCGATACAGAGCTCTCCGCTCGACATCGCTGGACCGGGACGGTACAAAACTGGAATGACCGTCGTTCCGATCTCTATCGGATCGACTATGTGGGCGGCTCCGTCGACGAAACGACGAGGGACTGAGCACGATGTTCTGTTTGGCTATGTTCTGTTGTCCTATATATACTGGCGGACATGGTCACTTCGAAAAAGACTGTGATCGACGGAGCGAAGAAGGGAAGTGCCGATCTCCTCATTCTCGCGCTCGTCGATGAGTCACCGCTTCACGGCTACGACATCGCCCGGCTCATCGAGACCCGCTCCAGCGGGACCCTGAAGTTTACCCTCGCGTCGCTCTACGCCACCCTTTATCGGCTGGAGGAGCAAAAGCTCATTCGGGGCCGTTGGGTGGAGCGCGCCGGCCAAAGGCGTCGACGCTACTACCGCATCACCCCGAAAGGTCGAAAGGTGTTGCAAGCGCAGCGCGACGAATGGCGCCGGTTCATCGCGGCCCTCTCCGCCACCGCGGGCTTGGAGCCGGTCTAGCGAAGAAGATGCCGCGTCCCCCGATCGCTTCTTCGGCCGAGTGGCGAGAGCACGTGCTCGCCGCTGCGCGTCGCTCCGGCATCGAGCTGAAGGATTCGACCGCGGACGAGCTGGCGCTCCATCTGGAAGATGTCTACCACGCTGCCCGCCGCGACGGAGCGAGTGAGCGCGCCGCGCGCGCGGCTGCCATCGAGGCGCTTGGAGACGGCGCGTTGGACGTCTTGACGGGCTTAGGCCGCCGCCATCGGGCTCTCAGAACCGACGTCCACCGGGCGTCCGACCACAGGAGTTTCGAAATGATGACATCGATGCGAATGGCTTTAGGCCAACTGCGCGCGCACCCTTCGACGGCCCTTCTCACCGTCCTCGTGCTCGGTCTCGGAATCGGAGCGGCGACGACGATCTTTACCGTGGTGGAGGCCGTCGTTCTCCGTCCTCTTCCTTACGAGAGCCCCGCTCGCCTCGTCACACTTTGGGACACCAACGTGAGTGAAGGGCGGTTCCACGATCCGATCTCGCCCGTGAACTTCAGCGACCAAAGAGAGCTCGAGGTCTTCGTCGATGCGGCCGCGTGGTGGCGACCTGGCGTCAACCTCCACGATCCGGGTCTCGACCCGGTGCGCGTCAATACCATCGAGGTGAGCGGTAACTTGTTCGATGTCTTGGGCGTGCGACCTCAGCTCGGGGCGGGGTTTCCGCAGGACGGGCCTTTGTTCGTGCCCAATGAGCGCATCGCCGTCATCAGTGACCGGCTGTGGCGGAGCCGCTACGAGGCGGACCCTTCGATCCTTGGCCG